>CAZGYW010000146.1:0-6687 GCA_964530495.1 uncultured Anaerolineae bacterium | reverse complement strand
CACGCCGGTAGCCTGCAATACGGCGCGTACGCCCGCCGGGCCGTGGCGGTGACGGTGATCGTGGTTGCCCAGCACGGCCACTTTGACCGCCTCCGCCGGCAGGGCGCGCAGCAGCGCGGCCAGCGTCTCCGGCGCGAACGGGTAGTGGTTGCTGACGAAATCCCCGGTCAGGGCCACCACGTCCGGGGCAAGGCGGCTGATTTCCTCCATGACGGGCAGGAGGTCTTCCGGCGCGGCCCGGCCGTCCAGGTGCAGGTCGCTGATGTGCACGAGCCGCAGCCCGTCAAAGGCCGGGTGCAGGCGCGGCAGGATGAGCGCGACCGGGTTGTAGTCGATGGCGTGCTGGGCATGGTGGGCGGCCGCCAGCGCAGGCGCCAGGGGTTCCAGCAGCGCCAGCGCGGCGCGGAGTTTGCGGATCATCGTCACTTGTGGTGGCAGAACAGACTGCGGGGCAGTCCCCGAACAAAGGCGTATTGTAGCGCATCCGCCGGGCCGGTCAACCGCGGGAGCGAAACGCTATCACCGCAAAGACCGCAGAGAAAAGCCAGATGCAGAGATCGCAAAGAAAACGCAGGAACGCTGAGGCCGGAGGGGCAAACGCAGGCGGCGCGCTAGTTGAGATAGGGACCCTGCGTGCTGCCGGGCGGGGACGGGCGGCGCGGGATGACCTCTTCCATCTCCTCCAGCGGGACGGACTCCTCCGGGAAGTCCAGGGTGATGCCGTCCGGCGGCGGCTCGTCGGGGTCCGCCAGGCGGCGGTGACCGCCGTCATCATCCGGTGGTTTGGGCTTGCGGCCCTTGAGGATCTCGGAGACCGTCAGCAGCCCCGCCCCGATGATCAGCAGGATGGTCTCATCAAAGATGCGTGGCGGCGGCGTGAGGAAGGCCGTCACGAAGGCCAGCAGCAGGAAGGTGATGCCCAGCCCGCGCGCCAGCGCATACAGCGCGGCACGGGTTTCCGGCGTGAGGTGGCGCTCCAGCCAGGGCACCGGGGGCGCGCTGAGGACGACGGCGCCGCAGTACGGGCAGAAGCGCGCATCCGCCGGGACCGGCTTGCCGCACGCGCTGCACTGGCGCGTCAATTCCGCGCCGCAGCCGGCGCAGAACTGGGCGCGGTCGGGGTTCATGTGGTGGCACTGCGGGCACTGCTTCATCGACTGTGACCCTGCATCTGGCGATTGAGTCTGTACTTCAAGTATAACACGCCTGCTTCCGGGGCAGCACTATTCCCCCGGCGTGTAGCCCAGCCGCGCCAGGAGCCGCGCCTTCACTTCCGGCCATTCGTCATCCAGGATGCTGTAGTACACCGAGTCGCGGATGTAGCCGTCCGGCAGGATCAGGTGCTTGCGCAGCAGCCCTTCCCGTTTCGCGCCCAGCTTCTCGATGGCGTGCATGCTGTGCGTGTTGCGGCTGTCCGTTTTGATTTCCACGCGCACCGCGCCCAGCGTCTCGAAGGCATGGCGCAGCAGCAGGAACTTGGCCTCCGGGTTGACGGGCGTCCCCTGGTAGGCCGGGCTGATCCACGTCGCGCCGATCTCCAGCGCAAAGTCCGCCGGGCGGATCGCCAGGTAGCACGTCTGGCCGATGGCTTTGCCGCTGGCCCGGTGAATGATGGCAAACGGGCAGGCCGCCTGGCGCTGGTGCGTGCTCCGGATGAACTCCCGGAAGCCGTCCACGTTCCAGGTTTCGGGGGAGAAGCGGTAGCGAAAGTACGTGAACAGGTCGGGGGTGTGGGCCGCTTCGAACAGCTCGGCGGCATGATCCTCGCGCAGCGGCTCCAGCCGGATTTCCCGCCCGGTCAGCAGCACCGGCGCGACACGCATACTGGGCATAGTGGATGTTCTCTCCTGAGAGTGAATGTGCAGTGCTAAAAGACGCTAATCCGCATAATAGCGGTCATAAAGCCAGCGGGCCGGGTTGAACTGAATATACTGTCTGATCGCCGCCAATTCGTGTTCGCTGCGGATGACGCGCTCATAGTAGTTGCGGTGCCAGAGGGCCATTCCGGGGGTGTGACACCGGGCATTGACCGCTCTGGTGGTAACGGTTTTGAACGCGCCGATCAATTGGCCAAGAGGCTTGCGCTTACCAATCCGGGGTGAAGGAGGGCTTTGTACGGGCGGCTCGCGAGCCGCCCGTACAGGCGTGTGAGGCTCAATGCTGGCCGTTTCGACCCACGTCTCGGACAAGAAGAGGATGCCGTGGCAATGATTGGGCATGACTACAAACGCATCCAGGAACACGTACGGATATCGATCCTCAAGCCATAACCACCCGCTGCGCACGATCTCTCCAATTGGATTCAACCTCACGATATCCTGCTCAGTCCCCTGGATGACTTCTCCAAACCGATTGGCCTGACCTGCGGCACAGAGTGTCACGAAGTAAGCCCCATCAGACGTATAATCATAATCTTTCAGGCGAATCGATCGCCGATTGGGGAATGGTTTCTTGTTGGACATTCGCTGCATTCCTCCAAAAGCACAGCCGTGTCGCTCATCCCGTGTGCGGCGGGGTGGCCTCGCCGGGCATGTAGTCGCCCAGCACCGAGCCGCCCACGAACTCCCGCAGCAGCGAATCCTGCGGCACAAACTGCACGGCATCCTTCGGCATGGGGCTGACCCAGCTCAGGAAGGAAAGCAGCCGCTTGGCTTCCGGGTAGCGACTTGACGTCCGGTTGATCTGGCGCAGGAGCGGCTCCGCCAGCGGGCGCAGCACGGCCAGCTCGTAGACGAGCGACGTGTTGAACATCACATCCGCATTTTCCTGGTAGGGGAAGATCCAGCGTTTCTCGCCTTCGCGGACGCTCGGCCAGCGGTCCAGCGTCTCCAGCGCGGAGTAGCCGCGGGTGGCGGCATCGCGCACCATGCGGCGCAGCAGACGCACGTCAGTGGTGGGGACGCGGTTGTGGCGGTCGATGTTGAGCTGGGTCAGCGCGGAAACATAAACCCGGTAGATGTGCTCAGCCGGGATGTCCGGCAGCAGGTCGGGATTCAGGCCGTGGATGCCCTCCACGATCAGGATGTGCTCCGGCGAAAGCTGAACCGGCTGCCCGGGGATGGACTTGCCGCTGATGAAATCGTAATGCGGGATCGGGGCCGGTTCCCCGCGCATCAGGGCCAGCAACTGGGCGTTAAACAGCGGCAGGTTGAGGGCCGCGATGTTCTCAAAATCGTAGTCCCCGTTCTCGCTGAGCGGCGTCTTTTCGCGGTCAACAAAGTAGTGATCCATCGCCACCGGGTAGGGCTTGAGGCCGTGGGCCATCAACTGGACGGCCAGCCGCTTGGAGAAGGTGGTTTTGCCGCTGGAGGATGGCCCGGCGATCAGCACCAGGCGCATTCCCCGGTGGTGGCGCGCCGCGATTTTCGCCGCGATCTCGGCGATGTGCTGGTCGTGCAGGGCTTCCGCCACCAGCACCAGTTCCCGGGCGCGCCCGTTGCGGGTGGCCTCGTTCAGCGCGCCGATGTCTTCCACGCCCAGCAATCGCAGCCATTCCGACTGGCGGGTGAACACATCCGCGATCTTGTCGGAAGGCTCGTAGGGCTGGATCACGTCCGGATTCGCCTGGCGCGGGTACATCATAATGAAGCCGTCCGGCGGGTAGGCGCGCAGCTCAAACGTCCGCAGGTAGCCGGTGGACGGGACCATGTAGCCAAAGAAGTAATCCGCCACGCCGCGCAGGGTGTAGAGGATCAGGTAGTCCTTATTGCGCATCGCCATCAGGCGCAGCATATCGTCATCCCCGCGCTGCTTGAACAGCGCGATGGCATCCGCCAGCGGGACGCGGTCGCGGTGGATCGGTTCGTCCGCAGCCGCGATCTCCTGCATGCGAGTCTGCAGCCGGGCGATTTCCCTGTCGGTAAGGCGCGGGCGGCCCTGCAGCCGGCAGTAATACGCACCGGTCGGCAGCGAGTGATCCACCACCACGCGCGCCTCCGGAAACAACTCCGCCGCGGCCACCACCAGCAGGAAGACCAGCGAACGGCGGTAGATGCGCCCACCATCGCTGGAGCGCATGGTCACCAGCTCGATGGTACTGTCATGCTCGATGGGAATGGTCAGCTCGCGCAGCTCGTTGTCGATCAGGGCCGCGATCGCCCGATCCCCGCCGTGCGCGGTGCGGTAGGTTTGCGTGTACGCTTCCAGCGGCGTCCCGACCGGGGCGGCCAGGATCGTGCCGTCCGGGAAGGTGACCAGGGCATCGCGGCGGGGTGCCGCAGGGGTGACAGGGACTTGAATAGAGGTCATCATAACTCGTCCACCATAGATTACCTGTCCGCGCGCCGGACCCAACCGGTCGCCGCGCGGCACTCCGAACACAAACCGACTATGCGGGGGCGCGTTCTTCGCGCCAGACCCACCCGCCCAGCACCGCCCAGATCAGGAGCAGCAGGCCGGTCACGTACCAGGCCAGCACCGGGCGCAGCGCCGCCGCCGGGATGAGCAGCGGCAGGTTGAGCAGGGCGATCAGGACCAGCCCGATCCGCGGGCGCGCCTGAAAGTACGGGATCACGCCAATCGCCAGCACCGACAGGATGGTATTCCCCGCGGCGTAGGGCGCCAGCAGCAGCGAGGCCGCCATCAGGTGCCCGGCTTTGATGCGGCTGAGGCTCCGCCCGCCCCGCCAGATCACGGCCAGCGTGACCGCCAGCACCGCCAGCCACAGCCCGATCCTGAGCGCCGCGGGCAGCCCGGCGCGGGTCGTGGCGGCCCACAGGCTGGAGTCCATGATGCTGCCGCGCTGCTCGATGCCAAGCATGTTGTCCAGCACGTTGTCTGTACCGGCCAGGAGCAGGGTTACGCCTGCCACCAGGACCACAAGCGCCGCCGCCTGCGCCCACTGGCGCGCCGGCCAGGTGCGCAGTATCAGGACTGCCAGCGCCGTCAGCAGCATGAATGACACCTGCGGCTTAACCGTCACCAGCAGCACTCCGGCCGCCACCAGGCCCGGACTGCGGCGCGAATAGCCGGCCAGCAGGAGCAGCGTTCCGCCGATGACCAGCCCTTCCAGGTTACCATCGGCCGCATGGCGCAGCGCCGGGTAGGAGATGGCCAGCAGCAGCACGCCGCCCACGAAGCGCAGGCGATCGCGGTGGCGTGGCACGCTGATCACCAGCACCGCAAGGGTCAGCAGGTTGAGCAGACCCCAGCTGGCCCGCAGGGAAAGTAATCCCAGCGGCAGTAGCGGCAGCAGCGGCCAGGGTGGATTGCGCAATCCCGGTGCGGCGGCATACGACAGGCGGCCGCCCTGAATGCCCGGGTAGATGGACTGCCAGTCAATCGCCAGGGTGGTGCCCTCAATCGGGAGCGACTCGAAGAACGCCATGAAGGCCAGCGCAGCGGCCGCCACGCTGACGATAACGATCGCCCATGCCCATCCTGGCGCTGACCGCACCCGCCTGCCGGACATCATCACACTCCCGGTCTGCCGCATACCAAAGCCCGGTGATCCGGGCACCGCGCCTGCGATCTTAGCACCGCCCTCCGGCGCGTGCCAGCCTCACAGGCCGTGGATGGCCCGGACGCGTTCCAGCAGGCGTTCGGCGCTTCCGGCAGACTGCTGGCGGCGGCGGGCGCCTTCCGGCAGGGGCAGCGGGTCGTTCGCCGGTGGATCACCCAGCAGGGCGTAAGCTACGTTCAGAACACCCTCCGCCAGCGCGGGCAGGCTGTAGCCACCCTCCAGCACGAACACGATCCGCCCGCCGCACAGCTCCTGCGCCATGCGCACCAGCGCGCGGGTCAGGCGGTCATAACCGGCCAGGGTCAGGGTCAGCCCGGCCAGCGGATCGCTCCAGTGGGCGTCAAACCCGGCGGAAACCAGGATCAGATCCGGCGCGAAGCGGCGCGCCGCCGGCCAGACGATCTGCTCGTAGATGGCCGCAAACGTTGGATCACCGTGCCCGGCCGGGAGCGGCACGTTGATCGTGGCTCCCTCCCCCGGCCCCGCGCCGATTTCGTCAATGTGCCCGGTGCCGGGGAACAGCGGTGACTGGTGAGTGGAGATGAACAGCACGCTGCCATCGGTGTAGAACACGTCCTGCGTGCCGTTGCCGTGGTGCACATCGTAGTCGACGATCAGCACCCGCGCTGCGCCGTGCCGGGCCTGCGCGTGGCGCGCCGCGAGCGCCACGTTGGAAAACAGGCAGAAGCCCAGCGCCCGATCCGGCAGGGCATGGTGGCCGGGCGGGCGCAGGGCCACCAGCGCGTTAGCCGCCGCCCCGCTCAGAACGGCATCCACCGCCTCCAACGCCGCCCCGGCGGACAGCCGCGCCGCCAGGTTGGATTCCGGGCAAATGTAGGTATCCGCGTCCAGCATCGCCGGCTGGCCGCGCCGCTCGGCCTCCGCGATCAGGGCCAGGTGACGCGCGGTGTGGACGAGGAGCAACTGCTCGTCAGTGGCAGGCAGGGGCGTCCGGCAGTCCAGGCGGGCCAGGATGCCGCTTTCTTCCAGGCGCCGGATGATCGCCTGCAAACGCGCGGCGTTTTCCGGGTGGTCGGGCAGGGTGTGGTCGTCGGTGCGCGGGTCGGTAAAGAAGGCAGTGGTCATCGGGCGTGTCTTCCGCTAAGGTCGGTGGGGATAGCTTCCAATGATGGCCCGTTCGCGCCGCCGCCGCAACAGCAGTCGTATTCACTCACTTAAAATGTTACCGAAGCGGTATGGTTCTCTCAAAAGTATATGTTACCGAG
>CAZGYW010000145.1:0-6736 GCA_964530495.1 uncultured Anaerolineae bacterium | reverse complement strand
TTCCGGACCAGCGTTTCCGCCTTGAAGCGCGGCGGGAGTTGCCCGCTGAGGATCACGCGGCCGTAATCCACCATGACCCGCACGCCCTCCGGCAGCAGCGGCCCCACGGCCAGCCGTACCGTCTCGTCGTCGAACAGCGCATCTGAATCAATCGACGTCACGCCCGGGACGAACCCGGCCTGGGCGTGCAGTATCTGCACGGCGACCGCTGACTTGATGTGGCCGCGCAGCGTCAGCATACCTTCCGGACTGGCCTCATAGGTGAAGTGGTGGCGCGACTGCGCCAGCGGGGGATAGTTGCGGATGATGGCGGCGATGTCGGCTGCGATGTCTTCCGCCGGGCGCGTGACCGGCACTTCCTGTACTGCTGTCATTGAGCATCATCCTTTCCGCACGGTGCGGAGCCTGACACACACACTTAAGCACCTGCGGCCGCGATCCGCGCCTCCAGCACGGCGCTGGACTGGCGGATCGCTGCCTGGACGGCCTGCCACCCGGGTTCCTCCGGGCAGTGTTCCAGCAGGGAAGCCCACCCGCGCAGGGAAGTTTCCATCATGTTGCGGGACGGGTTGGCCCCCAGCGCGCTGGCGAGCGCTTCCTGCGCCTCGGCGAAATGGGCAGGGTCGCGCTGGCCGAGGATCGTCTGGGCCTGGGCAATGTCCATCCACAGGTAGTAATCATTGGGCTTCATGATCTGCTCGCGGCGGGCCGCGCGCACCGTCCGCTGGAAGGCGTCCAGCGCCCGGTCGCGGTCCGCCTGGCTGCCCGTGCGGTGGGCGCGCTCCAGGTAGAGCGTCGCCAGGTTGCCGGCCGGGTAGGACGAATCCGGGGTGACCAGCAGGGCCTGCTCGTAAGCCTCAATCGCGCTGTCCGTCCGCCCGGTTTCCAGGCGGATGCCGCCCACCGGCCCCCAGTACGACTCGCTGTTGAAGTCCATCAGGTTCGGGCTGTGGCCCAGGGCCTGCAACAGCGCGCCCTCCGCCTGGTTGAACAGGTTGGTGCGTTCCTCGCCGCCGGCTTTGCGGGCCTTGCGGCGCAGCGCCACCCCGTAGGCGGCCAGCGCGGCGGGCCAGTCGCTCTTCAGCTCGGTCACATGCCGCAGGTGGGCGATGCCCTCCTCCAGCGCGTCCTGCTGGTGGACTTCCAGCCAGCCGGCGATGTACAGGGCCAGCCAGTTGTCGGGGTTGGTGCCCAGCACCTGTTCCGCGAAGCGGTAGGCGGTGGCGTAGTTGCCCAGCCGGAATTCCTGGTCCGCCTGCTGGACGAGCGCCAGCTCCTCCTGGGCGCGGACGATCTGGGCGCGCAGGTCGCGCAGCCGTTCCAGGTCCGGCCGGAAGCCCTCCATGACGGCGATCTGGCGCTCCAGGTTGGCCTGCATCGCCTGGTCGCGCTCCTCGGCAACCTGCGACTGCGCCAGCACCTCGTCACGCAGGCGCCGCACGCGGGCGACCTCTTCTTCCAGCTCCTGGCGGACCTGCTCCGTGTTGCGCAGGCCATACAGCGCCGCCGCGCCGAAACCGAGGCCGATCAAGACCGACGCGCCTTCCAGGAACGACAGGACAATGTTGACCGAGTTGACGGCATCATTGGCGCGCTCCAGCACATCAAGCCGGGCATCACCGCTCACTCCGGGCGTGACGATGACCCACAGACGCGCGACCATCGTGGCAATCAGCAGCAGGGCAACCACCAGCGCAATCACAATCACCGCCCCGCGCAGGAGCCGGTTGGTCCCGCCTTTCGTGCTGCGTCCTGGTTCGCTCATCGCTGCCCCCTGTCTTCCCGTTTGGGATGGCCGGGGTCGGGCCTGGAAGCCCGACCTCGACTGCTTGTTTGCCCTACGCCATGATGGCGTCGATCTCCGCCAGGACGTCAGCATCCAGCGTGACCGCCAGCGCCTTGAGGTTGTCTTCCAGCTGGCTGACGCGCGTCGCGCCGGTGATCGCGCTGCTGACGCCGGGCTTGCGCAGCGTCCAGGCCAGCGCGAGCTGGGCGCGGTTGATGCCAAGCTTATCCGCCACAGCCTTGAGCGCCTTCACCTTCGGGATCGGGTTGTCCTTGCCGTTCATGAAGTTTTCGCGCAACCAGTCCAGGCGCGCCAGGCGGCTGTCTTCCGGCACGCTGTCATCGTACTTGCCGGTCAGGACGCCGCTGGCCAGCGGGCTCCACACCACCAGGCCCATGCCGTTGGCTTCCGCGACGGGCAGCACGTCCTGCTCCACCTTGTCCCGGACGAGCAGGTTATAGTGGGGCTGCTCGACCTGCGGCCGGTACAGGTTGTACTTATCGCAAACATCCAGCGCCTCGCGGATCTGCGCGCCGGTCCACTCGCTGGTGCCCCAGTACAGGATCTTGCCCTGGTGGATCAGGTCGTCCATGGCGCGGACGGTTTCTTCCACCGGCGTCTCGGAGTCGTAGCGGTGGCAGAAGTACATGTCCAGGTAGTCGGTCCCGATGCGCTGCAAGGACCGGTCGATGCTCTCCATGATATGCTTGCGGGAGAGGCCGCGGTCGTTGATGTCCTCGCTCATCGGCCAGTAGAGCTTGGAGGAGATCACGAGCGTGTGGCGCGGGAACTGGCGCAGCGCCAGGCCCATCACCCGCTCGGCCTCGCCGCTGGCGTAAACATCCGCGATGTCGAAGAAGTTGATGCCGGCGTCATACGCGCGGGCAATGATCTTGCGGGTAAGCTGCTGGTCCTTGACCGAATCGCCAAACGTGGTCCAGCCTCCCAGGCTGAGAGCGCTGACCTTCATTCCGGCCCGACCCAGACGGCGGTACTGCATGCGTGTTTTCTCCTTGGTGAATCGAGGTGAGAAGCGTAGAAACGTAGCTACAGCCTGATTATACCATCCCTGCCCGAACGCAGACTGTCAGCACTGCGTTAGAAATGGCGGCCCCGGCGTCCAGGCGGCAAGCGCCTAAGCGTCGAAGCGGCAAGCGATAAGCGGCAAGGGATAAGCGGCAAGCGGCAAGCGGCAAGCGAAAAAGAAACACCAGGATGCGCGCGCATTTTGCAGGGGCGTCGCATGCCTCGCCCTGTGGACGCCTTCGCCCGCCATCGACGATCCGGGGCGGCAGGCGCGGCACCTGGTGACGGGCGTCGCGGGTCGGATCGCACCCGACGCTACGGGCGGCTCGCGAGCCGCCCGCTGCTGGTTGTCGCTTGCCTCCCCGCCACTTGCCGCCCCCTGAACACCCGTTGGCAGGCGAATCGCGCGGACAGAGGTACACTGGTAAGGGCTCCGTTTTCGATCCGAGGATCACCATGATCAGGTTGCAATCTATCGCCCGACTCGCCGCCGCGCTGCTGATGCTGGCCCTCAGCGCCCTGTCCGCCACCGCGCAGGAAGGCCCCACGACGCTGGTCTGGCTGGCGCCCGGATCGCCGGGCAGCCCGCAGGCGGCCGGGACGCTCGCCTGGCTGACGGCGGCGGGCGAGTCCACCTGGCAGGCGGCGGTTCCGGACGAGGGGCGGGAGATGCGCCTGTTCGCCTGCGGGCCGGATGCCGTCAGGACGGTGGCACCGCCGGAAGACGGGCAGCCGTCCGCCGTGGAACCGTACAGCGTCCTCATGGCGTTTGTGGGCGCGGAGCAGGGCGGCCTGTATGCCGTGCCGCTGGACGGGAGCGGGGAGCCGGTCCGGCTGGCGGATGCGCACCGGCTGGCCTGCGTGGGACCGGATCGGGCGGGGTTCAGCCCGGATGGCGCGCGCTGGGCGTTCATCGAATTTCCCGCCGGCGTGACGGCCAGCCAGCAGTATCCCAGCGGCGAGCTGCGCGTGCTGGCCATGCCCTCCGGCGCCCAGGTCGCCGCCTTCCCGGATGTGGTGGCCTTCGCGCTGGAGGAGCGCGGGGCGGTCATCGTCCAGTTCTTCACGGATGCCCGCCGCCTGGCGGATGAGGCGGTCGTCTCCCTCTGGGATGGCTCGGCAGTGCAGGAGTGGGCGGTGCTCAGCCCGGCACCCGGCTGCGACTGGACGAGCGCCGCCCTGGACATCCAGGGCGAGATGCGGGATGCCATCCTTTCCCTGGGCCAGCGCTGCGCCGGCGGGTCGCAGTGGCGGCTGTTCCGGCTGGCGGCCGGCGGCAGCCCGGTTGAGCACGTCTACATGCCGGTCGGAGGGGCCTACCTGCCCACCAGCACGATCAACCAGGTCACCTTCATCGGGCAGGACCTGGCGCTGGCGACCTACCCCAACGGCCGGGCGGCGAACATCGCCAACCTGGTGCGCGTGGACCTGGCCACCGACAGCGTGACGCTCGTTACCTCCGGCGTGACAGTGGATACCTTCCCCGCGGGCCGGGCGCAGCACCTGCGCTTTTCCCCGGACGGGCGCAGCCTGGCCTACACCAGCAGCACCGCCAACAGCGAGGAATTCCTGCACCGGCTGGCCCTGGATGGCGACAGCGCGCCGCTGACGATCGGCGCCGGGTCGCGCGGGGATGTGATTGGCGCCTACACCTGGCGGCCGGATGGCGCGCTGGTCTACCTGGCGGGCGGGATTGATGGCGCGGATAACGCCCTGTTCGTCCTCCCGGCCGGGGCCGCGGAACCGCTGCGCATCCTGCGCGGGCGCTTCGTCCAGGGCGCGCTGGCCGTGACGGATGGGGCCGCCATGCTGCTGGACAGCGTAGGGCCGGCCGGGTCAGGGACGCGCACCGCTAACCTGGTACGCGTGGGATATGATGGTGCCGCAGCCCTGGTGATGGACGGCCAGGCGGCCCGGGCGGTCGCCTACCCGCTGCTGGCGCGGTAGAGGGCGCGGCGCTCGATTACAACCGAAAATACCCCACCCCCGGCGCACCAAAATGATTGCATCAGAACAAAAGTTCTGGTATACTGAGAGTATTGGGCAGGCGCGCTCCGGAGGGGGAAACGGGCCGCCCGGCAGCACAAAATTACGGATTTTGCCAGAGTCGCAAGAGGGGAAAACAATGGCATTTACCGGACTGGTTTTGGCAGAGAGTTTGCAGGACGTTAGCGTGCTGGACGGGCTGAAAGTCACCCGCCAGGAAGTGCGGCCGGCCACCCACCCGGCCGAGTTCCAGCCACCGATCTGGACGGCGCTCACCTTTGAAGGAGAGGCGGGGCGCGCCGACCTGATCGCCGCCCAGCTCAGCCGCGCGCTCAAGCCGCGCTGGTATACGAGCTTTTCAACAGAGACACATGTGTACGTGATCTTCCCACGGCGTATCTTCAAGTACCGCCGGGGGGACCGCACCGCGCGCGCCGACGCGCAGGCCTATGCCCGCGCCCAGGCCGGCATCCCGGACTGGCAGGTGAACTGGGGCGAATAGCCCGGGATTCCCGCAGTGATGCGCCCGACGCTGGCAGCGCCGGGCGTTTTTGTTTCCCCCCACGAATTAGGGGGCATGCCGGGCGCCGGATCGGGCGTATGCTGAAGACAGGGCAGACGCAGCACCGTGAGGAGGGAATATGGACGATCGACCCGGTGATCCTTCGGCAGGGGCGCGGCGCTGGGTGATCAAGACCGTAGTGTTCGTCGTGGTGATGCTGGCGGTCCTGTTCGGAACCGCCGGACGCTGGGACTGGGGCGCGGGCTGGGCGCTGGTGGCGCTGTACTGCCTCCAGCAGATCGCGGTCTTCATCGGATTGTGGCGCCTGCAGCCCGACCTGCTGGGCGAGCGCGCTGATTCGCGGGCGAAGGCTGGCGTGAAAGCCTGGGATCGCTGGCTGACACTGTTCGGGGCGCTGCTCCTCCCCGTGCTGACGATGGTGGTGGCCGGGCTGGACGCGCGCTATGGCTGGACGGGAGACACAGGCCAGGGATGGGCGCTGGTCGGGGGCAGCCTCACCGTCGCCGGGATGGTGGTCACGTCGTGGGCCATGCTGAGCAATGCCTACTTCTCCGGGCTGGTGCGCATCCAGGCGGAGCGCGGTCACACCGTCGTCAGCGGCGGCCCCTATCACACCATCCGCCATCCGGGTTACGCGGGCGCGCTGCTGTATAACATCGGCGTGCCGCTGCTGCTGGGCTCCTGGTGGGCGCTGATCCCCTCCGGGCTGGCCTGCCTGTTGATGATCCTCCGCACGGCGCTGGAAGATCGCTTCCTGCGGGCGGAACTGCCCGGCTATGCCGGGTATGCCGCGCGGGTGCGCTACCGGCTCCTGCCAGGGGTGTGGTAGCAAAAGCATCAGCCACGGAGCACACCGAGCGCACAGAGCAGGCAGGAAATCGCCAGTTTTCCTTCTCTGCGGCCTCTGTGCTCTCTTTGCGCCCTCTGGCCTTTGCTTCTCTTTGCGACCTTTGCGGTTAGACTCTTGCCTTCACCGGCGGCTGAAGCGCCCGTACAGCGCCACGCCGGCCATCCCGGCCAGCACCAGCAGCCCGATCCCGATGATGATCACCCCGATCAGCAGATCGCGGCCCACCCGCAGCGCGGAAGATTCCGGCATGGGTGTGGGCGTTGGCTCGGGGGTCACGGTGGCGGTCGGCTCCGGCGTCTGCGTGAGCGCGGGCGTGGATACCGCCGTCAGCGCGGGCGGCAGCACCGCCGCGCTGGTCGGGGTAGTCGTGACAGTCGGTGACGGGGTGGCGGTCGGCGTCTCGGTCGGAGTCGCCGTGGGCGGGATGACGCGGATGATCAACTCGTCGCCGGGGTTGATCACGGCGCCGAGTTCCAGCCCGTTCATCGCCAGCAGATCGTCCAGCGTCAGCCCAGATCGGAAGAGCGTCGTGTAGGGAAAGAGTGTAGGATTGGGTGTGGTTGGG
>CAZGYW010000144.1:0-6773 GCA_964530495.1 uncultured Anaerolineae bacterium | reverse complement strand
CGGCGCCCAGCGCGGCGCTTCCTGGCGCAGCAGGGCGACCGTTTCGGCCAGGTCCGCGCTCAGGTCGCCGGCCAGCCCCAGGCGCTGGGCCAGCCCGACCAGCAGGCCGACTGCCCAGCCGAGCGCCGCGCGCGGCTGGCTGTGGTACGTGAACTGCCACAGCGGGACGCCATCCGCCGCGGCCTGCTCGGCCAGCGCGCCCCCGGTCGTCAGGGCCAGCAGCTTCGTCCCGCGCGCCCTGGCGCTCTCGTAGGCGGCCAGCGTCTCTTCCGTGTTGCCGCTGTTGCTGCTGGCGATCACCAGCACGTCCCCGCCGTGCGCGTAGCCCGGCAGGTCATAGCCGCGGTTAACCAGCACCGGGACGGGGCTGGCGTGGCTCACCAGCGCGGCCAGGTAATCCCCGCCGATGGCGCTGCCGCCCATCCCGGCCAGGACGATCAGCTTCGCGTCGCGGTAGCTCTCCGGCAGGGGGAGGCGCTGCGCGAGCGACCAGGCGCTCTCAAGCTGGTCAGGCAGGGCGTCGATGTGGCCCAGCATGTTCTGGGTGTCGAGCGCGGCGAAGCGCTCCGGGGCATCGAGCATCATGGCGTTTCCTCTTCGGGCAAAGTGGGC
Source organism: uncultured Anaerolineae bacterium (assembly GCA_964530495.1). Classification (GTDB taxonomy): domain Bacteria; phylum Chloroflexota; class Anaerolineae; order Aggregatilineales; family Ch27; genus CAZGYW01. Next base: position 6,161 of record CAZGYW010000144.1, on the reverse strand, counting down.
GGATGACGCCTCGAATTGTAGCGCGCCCCGCCCCCTGCCGCGACGAGTCGGGCGGGGTTGGTGGTTACAAACCGAACACGGATCGCACGGATCAAAAAGGATCAACACGAATCTCCCTGTCCTGAGATCCGTGTTGATCCGTCAGATCCGTATGATCCGTGTTGAATCCTCTGCCGCGTGGCAGGGGAGCGGTGGATCATTGTATGATTAGGGTGCGCAGCCCGCGATTCCCCCGCCAGCCGGGGGCCTGCGCCCTGAAAGGAGCCCCCGCCATGACCATCACCCGCCAGCGCCGCGAGGAGATCGAGGCGCTTACGCTGGCCCCGTATGCCACGCTCTCCGGCCACAGCAAAGGGCGCGAGCATCCCGAGGCCGAACAGGACTTCCGCACCGCCTTCCAGCGCGACCGCGAGCGCATCCTGCACACCACCGCCTTCCGCCGCCTGGAATACAAGACCCAGGTGTTCATCAACTACGAGGGCGACTACTACCGCACCCGCCTGACCCACACCCTGGAGGTCGCCCAGATCGGGCGCAGCCTGGCCCGCGCCCTGGGCGCCAACGAAGACCTGGTGGAAGCGATCTGCCTGGTGCACGACATCGGCCACTCGCCTTTCGGCCACTCCGGGGAGAGCGTGCTCAACAGCCTGATGGCGGACTACGGCGGCTTTGACCACAACAAGCAATCCCTGCGCATCGTCACCAAACTGGAACAGCGCTACCCGCAGTGGGAAGGGCTGAACCTGACCTTCGAGGTGCTGGAAGGCATCGTCAAACACGAGTCGGAGTACGACATCGCCGACGCCGCCGACTACGACCCGGCGACGCGCGGCAGCCTGGAGGCCCAGATCTGCAACATCGCGGATGAGCTGGCCTACAACTGCCACGACCTGGACGACGGCCTGCGCTCCGGCATGCTGCAGGTGGCGCAGGTGGAACACCTGGAACTGTGGCAGATGCTGTGCGACAGCATCGGCTGGGACGGCCGCGACTTCGACGACATGATCCGCTACCGCCTGATCCGGCGCATGGTCGGGCTGGAGATCGATGACGCCATCGCCTATACCAGCGCCCGGCTGGCGGAGGCTAACCCGCGCTCGCTGGCCGAATTGCAGGCCATGCCCCATAACGTTATCGGCCACACGGAGCCGTATGCCCGCGTGAACCGCGAGCTGAAGGACCTGCTCTACAGCAAGCTGTACCGCCACCATCGTGTGGTGCGGATGGCCGCCAAAGCCCGGCGCTTCATCAGCGACCTGTTCACCGAATACGTCGCGGAGCCGGCCCAGCTTCCGGAGAGCGTCCAGGCCCAGCTGGAGCAGCGCAGCCTGCACCGCGTGGTCTGCGATTACATCGCGGGCATGACCGACCGCTACGCCCTGCAGGAGCACCAGAAGCTGTTCGACCCGTTCTCGCGGCCGTGAGCGGCCCGGACCATCACCCCAGACCTATGTACGCTGCCACCATCGAAGAAGTCATCGCCGCCCTGGATGCCATCATCGCCCGTTCGCGCCGGGAGGGAACCCGCCACGGATTCTTCGCGGCCCTTTACCGGCGCACGACCCTCGACGTGATGCACAAATGCGCGGCCGGGTACTTTGAGGATAACCCGCGCCTGCTGGCCCTGGATGTGTTGTTCGCCAACCGCTATCTGGAAGCGATGGACCTCTACCGGCGCGGGGAGCGCCCCTGGACGGCATGGGGCGTGGCATTTGAAGCGGCCGCTAACCCGCGCCTGCGCCTGATCCAGCACCTGCTGCTGGGCATGAATGCCCACATCAGCTTTGACCTCGGCCAGTCCGTGGTCGATCTCGCACCGGGGGAGCTGACGCCCTCCCTGCACCGCGACTTCGACCGGCTCAATGACCTGCTGTTCGGGCTGATTGACCGGGTACAGACCGAGATCGCATGTGTGTCGCCGCTGCTCGGCCTGCTGGATCGCCTGGCCCTCCGCCTGGACGAGACGGTAGTAGGGCGGGGCATTGAGGCCGCGCGCGATTCGGCCTGGGAGTTCGCGGTGGCGCTTCACGCCCTGCCGCCGGAACAGCGCGCGCCGCTGGTGCTGGCCCGCGACCGGACGGTGGCGCAGGCTGCGCAGCGGATCATGCAGCCGGGACGGCTGGTCAGCCCGCTGCTGTGGGCAGCCTGCCTGGATGAGCGCCGCCACATCCCGGAGGTGCTGGACGCCCTCACCGCCGATTGATCGGTGGGCGCTTGAGGGTGGTCCAATTCAAAACGGATGAGACAGAGCCAACGGATTCACGCGGATTCAAGATCATTTGAAAGAATCCGTGAGCATCCAGTAGCATCCGTTTCATCCGTTATGAATTGAAACCTCCAACTCCACCCAACCCCCATCGGCGCGCAGGCATAAGAATTCCGCAAGAAACGCCGGAGTCCCCGCCCGCATCGGTATAATAGAAGGTTGAGAGAACGCCATTTCTATGTTCAGGAGCATTGGAGCAAATGGAACAGTCTTTTGAGTTCAAGGCGGAGATTCAGCAGCTACTCAACATTCTCATTTACTCCCTGTATACCGAGCAGGAGATCTTCCTGCGGGAGCTGCTCTCCAACGCCTCGGATGCCCTGCACCGCCTGCGCTTCGAGATGCTGACCAACCCCGATGTGCACGAGCCGGACGCGCCGCTGGCGATCACGGTCACTGCCGACAAAGACGCCGGCACGATCACGATCCGCGACAGCGGGGTGGGCATGACCCGCGACGAGCTGGTGACCAACCTGGGCACGATCGCCCAGTCCGGCGCGGCGGCTTTCCTCAAGGCCCTGCAGGAAAAGGGTGACGCCGCCACCAACATCATCGGGCAGTTCGGCGTGGGCTTCTACAGCGTGTTCATGGTGGCGCAGGAAGTCCAGGTAACCTCGCGCTCCTACCTCAAGGATGCGACTCCGGCCCGCTGGCGCTCGGACGGCTCGGCCCGCTTCACGGTTGAGGATGTGGACGCCGACGTGATGCCCCACCGCGGCACCGAAATCCTGATCACGCTCAAGGAGGATGCGCGGGAGTTCGCCGACGAGTGGCGGCTGCAGCAGATCGTCAAGCGCCACAGCGATTTCGTGGCCTTCCCGATCTACGTCGGCGCGCCGGAGGAAGGTGAGGAGCCGGCCCCGGCCAACCAGCAGACCGCCCTGTGGCGCCGTTCCCCGCGGGAGGTGGAAGCGGAGGCCTACCGGAGCTTCTACAAGCAGGTGACGCTGGACTTCCAGGACCCGCTGCTGTGGACGCACCTGGACAGCGAGGCGCCGCTGGACCTGCACGCCATCCTGTACGTGCCAGCCAGCCGTGATCGCGGCCTGTTCGCGCCGAAGGATCACGGTCTGCGCCTGTACAGCCGCCAGATCCTGATCCAGGAGCGCACGCCTGACCTGCTGCCGGAGTACCTGCGCTTCGTGGAGGGCGTGGTCGATTCGGAAGACCTGCCGCTCAATGTGTCCCGCGAGAGCGTGCAGTCCAACGCGTTCGTGCGCAAAATCCGCTCCAACCTGGTGCGCCGCCTCCTGCGCGAGCTGGGCGACCTGGCGAAGAACGACGCCGACCGCTTCCGCACGTTCTGGGAGACGTTCGGTGTCTTCATCAAGGAAGGCGTGGCCACCACCCCGGACGATCACGCCAGCCTGACCCCGCTGCTGCGCTTCCACTCCTCCCGGACCGGGGCGAGCGAGTGGGTCTCCCTGGCGGAATATGTGGAGCGCCAGCCGGAAGGCCAGACCGCGATCTACTGTCTCTTCGGGGAGGACCTGACCTCGATCACGCGCAGCCCGCACCTGGACCCCTTCAAGGCGTCCGCGACCGAGGTGCTGTACCTGACCGAGCCGATCGATTCGTTCATGATGATGGCCCTGCGCGAATTTGACGGGCATCCGTTCAAGAACATCGCCGATGCGGATGTGGAAGCACCGGAGGCCACAGCGGACGCCGCCCCGCAGGGCGCAAAGCTGGCCGACGACCGCTTCAACCCGCTGCTCAAGCGCTGCAACGAGGTGCTTTCCGAGCGCGTGATCGCCGTGCGCGAGGCCCGGCGCCTGACCGAAAGCCCGGCCCGGCTCGTCACCCCGGACGACGCGCCCGGCGGCGGCAATCTGGATCGCGTGCGCCGCTACGTGGAGGAAGGCTACCAGGCCGGCAAGCGCGTGCTGGAGATCAACCGCCGCCACCCGCTGATCCAGGGCATGGCCGCGCGGCTGCACGCCGACCCGATGGACCCGGTTGTGCCGGAGTTGATCACGCAGCTCTTTGAGAACGCGCTGCTGATCGAGGGCATCCATCCCAACCCGGCGGAGATGGTGAGCCGGATTCAGGCGATCATGGCCGCTGCGGCAGGGACAAGCCCTGCGTCAGGTGCAGCGGCCGCTGCGGCAGGGACAAGCCCTGCGTCAGGTGCAGCGGTTACGCCTGCGCCGGAAGCAGCGGTCACTGCCACGGAGGGCGATCCCACGCCGGAAGAAGACGCAGCCGGGGAGCCGCCCGCCGACGCCTGAGGCGGCGCGGTAGCGTGAACACGATCAAGATGAGGGCGCCAATCGGCGCCCTCAGTCGTTGATCCGTCAGGCGGGTGAGGCCCACGCGGCTACCCTCTCAGCCAGCGGTTGCCGCTTCGACGCTACCGGGCGCCGCATGCTGCGCCCCTACCTTGCCTCTGTGCCTCCTGCCGCTTGTCTCTGGGTCGCCCGCTCAGTCCGCGGCGCTCGGGACGGCTGCCGCCGGCATATTGGCAGCGGGCTCGCGGTAATCCTCCAGGCGGCGCAGGGCCGGGCTGGCCAGCCCGATGGCGATGCTCACCAGGGCCAGCACGCCCGCCACGACGTACCACACCTGGACGCCCACCGCATCCGTGACCGGCCCGGCAATCGCCAGCCCGACCGGCGAAGACAGCGTGACCAGGCTGCCGAACAGCATGAAGACGCGGCCCTGCATCTCCGGCGCGATCGTGCCCTGCAGGATGGCGAACAGCGGCCCATCCACCAGCGCGGCGGATACACCGAGCATAAAGAGCGCGCCGATCCCCACCCCCAGGGCGGTCGAGGGCAGCAGCCCGATCGTCACCATACCGGCGCCCATCACCGTGATGCCCAGCACCACCGTCATGATCCGGCGCTTAAAGCCGCCCCACACGCCCAGCAACAGCCCGCCCAGCACCAGCCCGATCCCGAAGGCGGCTTCCATCCCGGCCAGCGTGCCCGCATCGCCGCCGAAATGCTGCGTCGCCAGGATCGGCAGCAGCGAGAAGGCCGGGGTCAGCGCGACCTTGATGACCAGCGCCAGGCCGAGCAGGATCATCAGCCCGCGCCAGGCGAACAGGTAGCGCGCGCCGTCCTTGATCTCCGCCCACAGAGAAGATGCCGCCGCGCCATCGCTCGGAGCTTTCTCCGGCTGGGGGACGCGCACGAACAGCAGCGGCAGGACGGCGAGCAGGGCGGTGGCCACGTCCAGCAGCATGATGTTATGGATGGCGGTCAGGGAGAGCAGGAGCGCGCCCAGCGCCGGGCCGACGATATTCAGCGCGCCGTACATGGCCTGGTTCACGCCGGAAACCCGCGCCAGGTGCTCCCTGGGCACCATCAGCGAGGTTGAAGCCTGCATGGCCGGCCAGTGGAAGATGCCGCCCAGCTCGCGCACGATCATGATCACGTACACGTGCCAGACCTGGATCTGGCCGGACCAGAACAGGAAGGCCAGCCACAGCGAGACGAGCGCGATGGCGCTGTCCGCCACAATCATGACCACGCGCCGGTTCCAGCGGTCCACCAGCGCGCCAGCCACCGGGCCGAGCACGATCTGGGGCAGCATGGCGAAGAGCGTGGCCAGGGCCAGCACAGTGGCCGAGCCGGTGGTCTCCGTCACCCACCAGATCAGGGCGAACATGGCGATCCGGCTGCCAAACAGCGAAAACGCCTGGCCGGTCCAGATCGTGAAGAATGGGGTCTTCCAGTTTGCCGGGTGATTGGTTGCCATTGTCGTTTCCCCTCTTTTTGCCGTGTTTCAAAAGACCGGCGTCAACAGGCGCCTCCTGCCGGCATAGTATTGAATACGCAATCAAAGAAATTAAGTTTCACCTTGTAAAAATTTACTCCTGAATGAGATTTCATGCAATAGTAACCGACAATGGGTCGCAGATCCTTCTCAACCGAAACAGATCGGAAGA
>CAZGYW010000143.1:0-6790 GCA_964530495.1 uncultured Anaerolineae bacterium | reverse complement strand
ACCAGAAGCATGTCTGGGCTGAATTCAAAAAGCAAAACCGCAAAGGGCGCAAAGGGGGGATAGGCAGGCACGCAAAGGAAATGCAAAGGGAGATCTGTGTCGATCCGTCTGATCCGTGCGATCCGTGTTGAATTGCTTTCACTGGCAATCTGTGGAAAATTGGCGCTTGACTCTCACGTTACGTGATGGTTTATGCTGGGGGCCAGGTGAGGAGGATGGGCCATGTACACCGTCAGGCAGCTGGCGCGGCTGGCCGGGGTCAGCGTGCGCACCCTGCACTACTACGATGAGATCGGGCTGCTGCGCCCCGTGCGCGCGGAGGCGAACGGCTACCGCCGCTACGGGGACGCAGAGGTGCTCCGCCTCCAGCAGATCCTGTTCTTCCGGGAACTGGACTTCCCGCTGGACGAGATCCGGGCCATGCTCGACCGCCCCGACTTCGACCGGCTGCGCGCCCTGCACGAGCACCGCGCCGCCCTGCAGGCCCGCATCACCCGCCTGCAGCGCCTCACCCATACCGTTGAGCGCACGATTGCGCATTTACAGGGAGAGATGAGCATGAGCCAGGACAGCCTGTTTGAAGGCTTCAGCGACGAGCAGCAGGCCCGTTATGAGGCGGAAGCCCGCGAGTTGTGGGACCCCGCCATCGTGGAGGAAAGTAACCGGCGCTGGAACGCCTACAGCGCGGAGGAGAAAGCCGCCATCGGCCAGCGCGGGAATGCCATCTTCGCCGCCATCCGCGATGCGATGCCGCTTGGCGCAGACAGCCCGGAGGCGCAGGCCCAGATCGCGGCCCTGCAGGAGCACTTCGGCGTGTTCTACACCTGCACGGACGAAATCCTGATGGGCCTGGGGGAGGCGTACCACACCCATCCCGACTTCGTCGCCACGTTCCAGCGGATTCACCCCGACCTGCCGGAATTCCTGTACCAGGCGATCAGCCACTACTGCATCAGCCGGCTGGGGGAGTAAGCACTCTGTCAGGGGCGGCGCGTGCCGCCCCGAATGCGCTATCATTGTCGCTATGGCACCTCCCACCCAGACCCAGCTTCACGAGCGCCTGAAAAGCGCCACCGATCCCGAGGAACGCCGGACCACCGCGCTCGACCTGCTGGCTGCCACCCACAGCCGCCAGATGGTCGACGACGCGATCCGCGCCCTGGAACGCATCCCGCCCGATGAAGGCGCGCGGCCCGTCCTGCGCGCGAAGACGCAGTTCTACTTCGACCACCCTGACAGGGATTCGGGCGGGCTGCTGCGCGAGAAGCTCGTCCGGCTGCTGACCGCCATCGGCCACCCCGATGACGCCGACCTCTACCGGGCGGCGGCCCGGGTCTACGAGCTGAAGCCGGTGACGGACGTGGCCCAGACCTGCCGGGCGGCGGCCCTGGTCGGGCTGGCGAGCGCCGACCGCGCCCTGGCCTGCCTGCATGCCACACGGCTGCTGGGCGAGCCGCACACTTCCCCGCTCTCCGGGGAGCCGGCGCTGACCGCGATCGCGGTCCTGGCCCGCTTTGACGAGCGCCTGCCGATCTACGCCTTCCTGCTGCGCCAGGGGGAGGCGTTCACCCGGCAGGGCATCGGGGAAGCGGTCGGGCAGGCTTTTGAGCAGCTTGGCCCGGAGTTCCCGATCCCGGAGTTCAGCGCCCTGGCGGAGCCGTTCCTGGCGCTGGACGCCCCCGCCGTCAGCGCCGGGATCATCAACTTCATCGTAGCCCGCAAAGACGCGGCGCTCTTTCCGCTGCTCAACCGCATCCTGGACGACACCCGTGACGAGGACCTGCACTACTTCGGGCTGATGGCGCTGGCCGCCGCGCGCGACGATACGCTCACCCGCCTGCTGTACGAGCGGGCCGGGCAGTGCGCGCGGGGGGACGCGCGGCTGTACCTGGAAGCGGTTGAGTTGACCGCCCACCGCGACCGCGAAAAGATGCTGGCCGCGCTGGAAAAGCGCCTGTAGACGCCAATAAAAAAGACAGCCCCATCAGCCGATGGGACTGTCTTTCCAGCCGGGTTTCCCCTCTTGGTTACTCGGCCTCGGTGACTTCAAAAAGCTGGATCATGCCGTGCTCCAGGTGGCTCTGGCCGGTCTCAAAATCCGGCAGGAAGCACAGGGCGGCATAGGTGCCCGGCTCCAGGTCAAGCGTCGTCCAGGCCCGCTCGCCGGAGTCCATCGGCATCCAGAAGAAAACATCCTCAAAGGGCGGGGCGGCGTCTTCCGCCGGCGCCTCGGCGCCTTCGGATTCGCCGGCCTGCATCTGTGCCATCAGCAGCGCCATCAGGTCATCCTGGGTAGTGCCTTCCGCCAGCCTGACGATGAAGGTTTCGTGCCACTGCATACCCTTGTTCTCGATCAGCCACATCTTTGGCCCGGCCTCGACCTCGATCGGCATGCCGAAAGCGAAGTCCAGCAGGATCAGCCCGACATCGGCCACGGGCATTTCCACCTCGTCCGCAGCGGAATCAGTTTCTTCCACCGTGAACGGGACGATATCCGGGATTTCGGCGGCGAGATTCAGGACGACATGCACGCCGGGCTGCAGGTTGAACGTGGCCTCCAGCGTTGCGCCGGGGACGACATCACTGCCGCCCAGGAGCGTCACCAGCGGGAGCATGCCTTCCGGCCCGCCTTCCATCATGGCCGCCAGCAGGTCATCCATGGTCACCGCTTCTTTGAGGCGGGCCAGGATGATGGACAGCGGCGCTTCTTCCGTCGTGTTGGCGAAGGAAGCCGCCACGAGTCCGGCCGGCGCCGTTTCCGGCACGCTCAGGCCATCCTCGGTCAGCGCCAGCGTAAACGCCGGCAACTCGGCTTCCTGCGCACTGACCAGCGCCAGGCTCCCCACAGCCAGCGCGGCCAGCACGACAACGGTGCTGAACAGGATACGGATACGATAGTGTTGAAGCTTCATGTGATGCAGTCTCCCCTCGAAAAGACCCGCACCAACGGCGGGTTACAGCCCAAAACGGTGGCGTGATCCCGTGCTGAGATACGCCACTCAAGATAATCATACTAAATTACTCGTATTTGTCAATATATGTACTGTATCCATTACGGTTGAAATAGGAAAAGACGCGCATGCTCTCAGAGCAAATGCGACTCAGTGAATTGAGCAGGGGGTAACATACTCAACGAGTGAGGAGGGCCTCGTGAGTGAAGGTGCACCAGGAACTGGTCGGCCAACCGCCGGGAGTCGGCGAGCCTGGCGGTTGGTTTTGTCGCTGATTTTTGGCGCTGCGCGGTAGAATGGACTTGCTCCCCATTGTTCGCTACAATGGGCCCATGCGCTGCCGCGCCGTGCGCCGGAAATTGTGGTGCGCGCGCCGGTTCGCCGGTAAAATCGACGAAACGGGTGCGTAATAGGACCGGCCCGGGCCTGCGCGCCCTTGCCAGTTTGTCGTTTCACATCGCCGGGTTTTTGCCACGCCGGAGTCCCACGCTCCGCCGCAGACCCGCGACTCGCCGCGACCATTCGGGAAGCAAAAGGCTGACGGATGACAGAGAAGACCGTAACCCTCCATATCGACGGTATCCCCTACGAGGTGCCCGCGGGGATGAACCTGGTGGACGCTGCCCGCGTTTACGCCAACATCGAAATTCCTATCTTTTGCTACCATCCCAAGATGGCCCCGGTGGGCATGTGCCGCATGTGCCTGGTCGACCTCGGCTTCGAGGTACGCGATCGCGCCACCGGTGAGCTGGTCCTTAATGAAGATGGCACGCCCCAGGTGCGCTGGGGGCGCAAGCTGGAGACGGCCTGCACCCAGCGAGTGACCGCGGGCATGTACATCCGGACGACCACCCCGGCCGTGCAGGAAGCCCGCAAGGACGTGCTCGAATTCCTGCTCAGCAGCCACCCGCTGGACTGCCCCATCTGCGACAAGGGCGGCGAGTGCCCGCTCCAGAACCTCACCATGCGCCACGGCCCCGGCACCAGCCGCATGGCCTTCAGCGAGAAGATGCACCTGGCCAAGAACGTGCCGCTGGGCGACCTGATCTTCCTGGACCGCGAGCGCTGCATCCAGTGCGCGCGCTGCGTCCGCTTCCAGGCGGAGACGGTCGGCGACGACGTGCTGGCCTTCCACGAGCGCGGCCGCAAGCTGCAGATCATCACGATCAGCGATCCGCCGTTCGACACCTATTTCAGCGGCAACACGACCGACATCTGCCCGGTGGGGGCGCTGACCACCGCCGACTTCCGCTTTGGCGCCCGTCCCTGGGAGCTGACCAACGTCCCCAGCATTTCGCCGCACGGCCCGGTCGGGGAGAACATCGTCGCCGGCACGCGGCTGGACCGCGACTCGGGCGGCGTTAAGGTCATCAAGCGCATCCTGCCCCGCCAGAACGAAGATGTGAACGAGATCTGGATTTCTGACAAAACGCGTTTCGGCCATCATTTCTCGCTCAGCCCGGATCGCCTGCGTACCCCGCTGGTGCGCAAGCGCAATTCGCTGAGCGAAGTCGCCTGGGATGACGCGATCAAGGCCGCGGCGAAGGCGCTCAAGGATGCCGGAAACAGCGTCGGCTTCATCGGCGGGCCGATGACCTCCAACGAAGACTTCTTCGCCCTGCGGGAGCTGGCCGGACAGGTCGGCTCGCGCAAGCTGGGCGTGTGGCCCGCCAACCTGGGCGATCCGCGTCCGGTAGCGGAGGCCGGGATCGCCAGCGGCTCGCGCCTGAGCGAGCTGCACCAGGGAGACGCGATCCTCGTGATCGCCAGCGACCTGGAAGAAGAAGCCCCGATCTGGTTCCTGCAGGTCAAGCAGGCGGCGGATCGCGGGGCGAAGGTCGTGGTCGCCAACCTGCGCGCCACCAAACTCGACCGCTATGCCGACCGCATGGAGTACCGCCCCAGGGATGCCGTCAAGGTGCTGAACAGCCTGGTCGCCCCGGTCCTCAAGATGGCTCCGGAAGGGGTGGAGGGCCTGGATGACCTGCAGAAGGCGCTCAAGGATGTACCCGGGACGAGCGCGGCGCTGGCCGAAGCGCTGGCCGGGGCCCAGAGCCTGGTGATCTTCGTCGGCAATGATGGTCTGACGCCGGACGAGCACAGCGCGTTGCTGCAGGCCGCCGCCAATTTCCTGGTTGTGACCGGGCACGCGGGCAAGCACAACAGCGGGCTGGTGCCGGTGTGGCCGGGCGCCAATACTCAGGGCGGGTTCGACCTGGGCTTCAGCGCAGCGGACAGCCGGGCCATGCTCAAGAACCCGCCGGACGTGCTGGTGATCTGCGGCGCGGATGTGGCAGCCGATCCGGCCTGGGTCGCTGCCATCGAAAAATCGTTCGTCATTTACCTGACGCTCTTCCCCGACCAGACGATGCCTTACGCGGACGTGGTGCTGCCCATCCAGAGCTTCGCGGAAGGTGAGGGCACATTCACCAATGCCATGCGCCGCGTGCAGCGCTTCTACACCCTGCACGGCCCCGCTGGCGAGAGCCTGCCCGCGTGGCTGGCGGTCGCCCGGCTGGCGGAGAAGCTCGGCGGGCCGAAGCCGCGCCGCAGCCCGGCCCTGGTGATGAAAGCCATCACGGAAGCGGTCGAGCTGTATGCGGAGATGAGCTATCCCACCCTGGCGCGGGTGGAGCCGCAACTGCCGCCCATCGGCGATTCGCCGGGCTTCTATGGCGGCGCGGCAGCGCCCGCCGTCGGTGGGACAGGCCTGCAGTGGGCCACGAAAGCGGAAGGACGTGGCAAGCTGCGCGTCCGCCCGGTGGAAGCGCCGGCCGCGGTGAGCGTCAGGGCGGATGAGGTGCTGGTCTGCCCGGTGCGCCGGCTCTATGACCGCGCGCCGGAGTTCTACGCCAGCGCGCTGATGCGCGGGCACATCCCGGAGCCGTTCGCAGTCCTGAGCAGCGCCGACGCTGAGGCGCGTGGCATCGCTGCTGGCGACGCGATTACCGTCGCAGTGGCGGGCCTGACGCACGAGGTGACGGCGGTTGTGGACGCGACAGCGCCGCAGGGCGTGGTCTTCGTGCCGCTGGCCCTCAGCGCGACGCCGCTGCCGCTCGTCCCCACGGCCGGGACGGTGGCGAAAGTCGCGGAGTTGGCGGTTGGGTAGCGATTAGCTCTCAGCTTTCAGCTTTCAGCAATCAGCTTTCAGCTAAAAGCAAAGGCTGATCGGTTGAGATTGGTGAGGGCTTGTTGGCATGTGTTTTTGGCTGACCGCTGATCGCTGGCTTGTGGTTTAGCTGAGAGCTGATTGTTGACCACTTGCTTGTGTTGTTGCTTTAGCTGATGGCTGAAAGCTGATAGCTTGCCTGTGTTTTAGCTGAAAGCTGCTTGCTGAAGGCTGATAGCTTACATGAAAGATTTCCGGACGCTGAAGGTCTGGCAGCAGGCGCACGATCTGACCCTGATGGTCTACCGGATTACAGCTGATTTTCCGGCATCAGAGATCTACGGCCTCACCAGCCAGATGCGGCGGGCCAGTGCGTCCATCCCGGCCAACATCGCGGAGGGCTGCGGGCGAAACGGGGATGCTGAGTTGGCGCGTTTCGTCCAGATCGCGATGGGGTCAGCCAGCGAATTGGAGTATCACTGCATCCTGGCCCATGATCTGGGATACATTATGGACGCAGGGTATGAACGTTTAGAAGGCGAAGTGACGGAAGTGAAGCGCATGTTGGCTGGCTTTCTGCAGGCCCTGCGTGGATAGCGATTAGCTATCAGCTATCAGCAGTCAGCGATCAGCTTTCAGCTAAAAGCGATAAGCTGGCCGCCGGAAGTTGATTATGCAGTACGTCGGTTTGTGCGTGTGGCTGACCGCTTGCCTGTGTTTTCGCTGAAAG
>CAZGYW010000142.1:0-6816 GCA_964530495.1 uncultured Anaerolineae bacterium | reverse complement strand
CCCTGCCGGCGCGTCTGTTCCAGGTGCAGGCGCAACGTCTCGGGAGAAGTGATCGTCCGGGGTGTGTACGCCTTCAGCTCGTCCGGGATGTGCGCGTTGGGATCGAAGGCCAGCAGGACCTTGCCCAGCGCTGTGCAGTGCAGGGGCGCCACCGTACCGACGCCCGTTGTGGCGCGCAGGGTCGCCGAGGACTCAACCTGATCGACGTAAAGAGTCCCCCCCTGGGCCAGAATCGCGAGATGAGCGCCCTCACCCGTCTTCTCCACCAGGCGCCGCAGATAGGGCTTGGCCTGGTCGCGGAGGGGCATGCGGGTCAGCATATTACGGCTAAGGGTCACAATGCGCGGGCCAAGCCGGTAACGCCGCGTGTCCGGGTCTTGCTCAGCGAAGCCATAGTTAGCCAGCGTCTGCACCAGGCGCGATGCGCTGCTCTTGTCAATATCGATCTGCCCGGCCAGCTCCGTAATGCCGACCCCGTTCTCAGCCTGTGCCAGCAGCTCCAGCAGCTTCAGCCCGCGTGCGAGTGACTTGATCTCAGGCACAAATCGCCTCTCTCATCGTGGATCGTGTGTCTCTTCAATGCAATCGTTGTGTATTATACAACACCATAGTTGCACTGTCAACGTAAATTGACATTTGTTGACATTAGAGAAACATCGTTGTACAATGAACAACGATTGCAGTCGCCATCCGGCGCTGCACAGGTGCGGCTCATGACGCACGCGCTGCACACTTGCGGGACTATCAGTGGTGTGGCTATGGACAATCTGGCGCGCGAAACCGATCAGGATCGTACGGGGGCTGCCATCGGCGCGAACCCGCCTGCCTGCGTGCTGCGCATGCAGGCGATCACCAAGCGGTTCCCCGGGATGCTGGCCCTGAATAGTGTGGATTTCGAGGTCCGCACCGGCGAGATTCACGCCCTGGTCGGCGAGAACGGCGCTGGCAAGTCCACTCTGATCAAGATCATCTCCGGCGCCTACCAGGCCGACGCCGGGGAATTCTTCTTTGCAGAGCAGCGCATCCACCAGCCCACTCCGGCGGCGATGCAGCGCATTGGCGTCAGCGTCATCTACCAGGAACTCAACCTGGTGCCGTTCCTCACCGTGGGCCGCAACATCTTCCTGGGCCACGAGCCGCAGACGATCCCGGGCATGATCGACTTCTCCACCATGCACCAGCGCAGCCGGGAGCTGCTCGCCCTGCTGGGCGTTGACCTCCCGCCGGAGAAACTCGTCGCCGATCTGGGGATCGCCGCCCGCCAGCTGGTAGAGATCGCCAAAGCCCTTTCGCGCCGCGTCCGGCTGCTGATCATGGACGAACCCACCGCCCCGCTCAGCGAGCAGGAAACCGCCACCCTGTTTGAGGTCGTCCGGCGTCTGCGCGATCAGGGCGTCACCATCATCTACATCTCCCACCGGCTGGAAGAGGTCTTCAAGCTGGCGGATCGTGTCACGGTCCTGCGGGATGGGCGCGTGGTCGGCACCGAACCGATCGAGGCCGTCACCCGCGACGACCTGGTGCGGATGATGGTTGGCCGCGACGTAACCGAGCAGTATCCCAAGAATCAGGTACAGCCCGGGAACGTTGTGCTGCGGGTCAGCGGGCTGCCCGGCCGGGCAGCGGATGACGCCGAGCTGGTGGTGCGCGCCGGGGAGATTGTGGCCCTGGCCGGGTTGATGGGATCAGGCCGGACGGAGCTTGCGCGCCAGATCTTTGGCGCCGATGCCCTGCGCCAGGGGCAGATCGAGATCGGCGGCCGCCCGGTGCAGATCCATTCCACCGGCGGCGCGATCGAGGCCGGGATTGGCATGGTCCCCGAGGATCGCAAGACCCAGGGCCTGATCCTGGAGCGTTCCGTAGCGGATAACATCAGCCTGCCCATCCTGCACCGCTACTCGCGCGGGACATTCGTAAGGCGCGCCGCCGTCCGGGCTCTGGTTGAAGGCCTGACGAAAGCGATCGATATCCGCGTCCAGAACATCGCCCAGACGGTCCGCACCCTGAGTGGCGGCAATCAGCAGAAGGTCGTCCTGGCCAAATGGCTGGCCAGCCACTGCGATGTCCTCATTCTGGACGAGCCTACCCGCGGTGTTGATGTGGGAGCGCGCGCCGAAATCTACAACGTGATTGGTCAGCTTGTCGAGCAAGGCAAAGGGATACTCCTGATCTCGTCAGATCTGCCGGAGTTGCTCGGCCTGTGCGATCGGGTAATTGTCGTCTACGGAGGCCGTCTTGTCGCCGAATTCGAACGGCACGCTGCCAGTGCCGAAACCATCATTCGCTATGCGTCCGGCGCATTCACAGACTAACGGCCGCGATTGGCGGCAAATCGGTGGGAGTCTCGCGCCGGTCGTGGTACTGGTGCTGCTCTGCCTGCTGCTATCCCTGCTGACTCCCCGCTTCCTGACATCCGCCAATCTGATCAACGTCGTGCGCCAGTCCTCGCTGAATGCGATTGTGGCCGCCGGGATGACGCTGGTGATCCTGACGGGCGGCATCGATCTCTCGGTGGGGTCGCTCCTGGCGGTGAGCAGCGTGTTCAGCGCGGGAACGCTGGCGGCGGGGGCCGACCCGCTGGCCGCCATCCTCGTGGGCATCGGCATGGGGCTTGTGCTGGGACTCCTCAACGGCCTGATCATTACGGTGGGTGACGTTGCCCCGTTCATCGTCACGCTGGGTATGCTGACGATCGCGCGCGGGATCGCGCTGGTCTACACCAACGGCGCGCCCATCATGGCCATGGACACCGATTTTCGCTTTCTCGGTCAGGGGGTATTTGGCTTTCTGCCAATCCCCATCGTTGTCCTGATCGTGGTGTACGCCATCGTCTACGTCCTGCTCAACCGCACAACTTTCGGCAGTTACATCTACGCCATTGGCGGAAACCAGGAGGCCGCCCGCCTGTCCGGTGTGCGTGTCCGCCTGATCAAGGCCGCCACCTACGCCATCAGCGGCCTGCTGGCGGGCCTCACCGGCGTGATTCTGACGGGACGCCTCGGCTCCGCCCAGCCGAACCTCGGTTCAGGCGATGAGCTGGATGCCATCGCCGCGGTGGTGCTGGGTGGCACCAGTCTGGCCGGCGGACGGGGCGGCATCATTGGCACCCTGGTCGGCGCCCTGATCATCGGCATCCTGTCCAATGGCCTGAATCTGCTGAACGTCAATGCCTACTACCAGCCGGTGGCGAAAGGCGTCGTGATCCTGATCGCCATTCTGGTAGACCGCCGGGTACGCGCGCGCAGCGCGGCATAGGCCCTCTGTTATCGCTGCCGGGACAGAGCACCGCTGCCCCAGCTCAGCTCGCCCTTCTCGCCCTGACTGCGAAAGCTGTTTATGTTAGCCTGTTCATGAAGGAGAATGTAAATGAAGATCATGCGCTATTTCTATCTGTTGGGACTCGTTGCCATTCTGCTTGGCGGGATGGTGGGGCCTGCCCCATCCGCCGCCCAGGAGCCAATACTGCTGGGCATGTCGGTCTCCACCCAGGGCAATCCCTTCTACCGCAACATGGCCGAAGGGGTCGCCGCTGAGGCGGCGGCGCTTGGCGCGGAAGTCACCGTGCTGAGTGCGGACGACCAGCTTGAGAAGCAGATCTCCGACGTCGAAGACCTGATCGCGGCCGGCATCGACGCCCTGCTCATCAACGCCACCCAGGACGGCGCGGTCGGCGTGGTCGAGCAGGCCGCCATGGCCGGCATCCCGGTGATCACGCTCCAGCGTGGCGTGCCCTCCTCGCTGGTGACCAGCCACATCGGCACCAACAACGTCCTGATCGGGAAGCTGGCCGCCGAATGGCTGGTGAACCGTCTGGATGGCACGGGCAATATCGTCGTGCTGGAAGGCATCCCCGGCGCGGCCAGCTCTGAGGATCGCAAGACCGGCTCCACCCCCGTGTTCGAAGCCGCGACCGGCATCGAGATTGTTTCCCAGCAGACGGCCGAGTACGACCGGGCCACCGCCCTGACGGTGATGGAGAACATCCTGCAGGCCACGCCGGACATCAACGCCGTATTCTGCTACAACGACGAAATGGCCATGGGCGCGCTGGCTGCCCTGGAGGCTGCCGGCCGCACCGATGTGATCGTGACCGGCATTGACGCGCTGCCGGATGCGCTGGAAGCGATTCGCGCCGGTGCGCTGACCATGACCATCCGCATCCCCGTCTACGATATGGGTCGGCTGGGCACCCGCTATGCGCTGGAAGCGATCCAGGGCAACATGGTGCCGCTCCAGTCGATCATCCCGATCGAATTCATCACGAGCGACAACGTGGATGCCGCCGCGCCCGCCCCCTTTGAGGGTGAGCTGAACCTCGGCGTCTCCGTCTCCACCCAGAGCAATCCGTTCTACCAGCAACTGGCCCAGGGGACCGTCGATGAGGCCGCTGCGCTGGGCTTCCAGGCGAGCGCCCTCAGCGCGGACGACCAGCTTGAGAAACAGATCTCCGACGTCGAAGACCTGATCGCGGCTGGCGTGAATGCTCTGCTCATCAATGCCACCCAGGATGGCGCAATCGGTGTGGTTGAGCAGGCCGCCTCAGCCGGTATCCCGGTGATCACGATGCAACGCGGATTGCCCTCCTCGCTGGTGACCAGTCACATCGGCACCAACAACGTCCTGATCGGGAAGCTGGCCGCCGAATGGCTGGTGAACCGTCTGGATGGCACGGGCAATATCGTCGTGCTGGAAGGCATCCCCGGCGCGGCCAGCTCTGAGGATCGCAAGACCGGCTCCACCCCCGTGTTCGAAGCCGCGACCGGCATCGAGATTGTTTCCCAGCAGACGGCCGAGTACGACCGGGCCACCGCCCTGACGGTGATGGAGAACATCCTGCAGGCCACGCCGGACATCAACGCCGTGTTCTGCTACAACGACGAAATGGCGATGGGCGCGCTGGCTGCCCTGGAGGCCGCCGGCCGCACTGACGTGGTCGTGACCGGCATCGACGCGCTGCCGGATGCGGTAGAAGCCGTTGAGTCCGGCCGGCTGGCGATGACCATCCGCATCCCGGTCTACGACATGGGCCGCTGGGCCACCCGCTTCGGCGTGTGGGCGGCAACCAATGACATCGCGGTGCCGGTTCAGAATATCATCCCGGTGGAGTTCATCACCCAGTAGTCGCCGGCCCGCTAACGGGCTGACCAGCGGCTCAAGAACGAGTTCTTTGCGTAGTCTTCGGAAGGGAGCCAGGGCACGAAACGCCTGGCTCCCTTTTCATTACCGGCTATTCGCTGCCACCCAACGCGCCAACCGGCGCTATAATCACGGATTGAGGGCTGTTGGCAGTGAGGCCACCCACCGGCAACGAACGCCGTTGGGAGATTCCTTTCGCACAGGAAGCGCCGTCCGCCCCGATCCCAGCCGCCCCGCCCGTGTCTACCCGTTCTCAGGAGAGTCCTGTGTCAGCTACGAACGCGCTTACCCCCGAACACCTGCAGCAGTTCCAGGCGAATTTCGCTGCCGAGCCAACCTACCGGCTGGCCAAGAACGCCGTCACCCGGCAGGGCATCCAGGAGGTCGCCCTCAACCACAGCACCGTCACCGCTACCCGGCATGTCTACTCCCACCTGATCCACAGCAACCGCGCCACCAACCAGCACGCCAGCGGGCGCTGCTGGCTCTTCGCCGGGCTGAACCTGTTCCGCGTGGAAGCCAAGAAACGCCTGAACGTGGAGGATTTCGAGTTTTCGCAGAACTACCAGATGTTCTGGGACAAGCTGGAAAAGGCAAATTACTTCCTGGAAAGCATCCTGCGCACGCTCGATGAGCCGACCGATAGCCGCCTGATGATGCACCTGCTGCAGGCGCCCATCCAGGATGGTGGTCAGTGGGATATGTTCGCCAACCTGGTGACCAAGTACGGCGTGGTCCCCCGGGAGGTCATGCCGGAAACCGCCAGCAGCGAAAAAACCTACCCCATGAACGCCATGATCACAGCCAGGCTGCGCGAATTCGCCGCCGAGCTGCGCCGCCTGGCCGCGGACGGGGCTGACCTGGACGCGCTGCGCGCCCGCAAGGTCGAGATGCTGGACGTGATCTACCGCATGCTGTGCATCCACCTGGGCGAGCCGCCGGCGCAGTTTGACTGGCAGTGGCGCGACAAGGATGACAAGTTCCACCGCGACGGTACGGTCACGCCCCAGGAGTTCTTCAAGCGCTATGTCGATTACCCGCTGGACTCGCTGGTCTGCCTGATCCACTGCCCGACCCCCGACAAGCCCTTCAACCGGCTGTATACGATCGACTTCCTGGGCAACGTGCGCGAGGGCAACATCATCCGCTACCTCAACGTCGCGCTGCCGGTCTTCAAACAGGCCGCGGTCGATATGATCGTGGATGGCCGGCCGGTGTGGTTTGGCTGCGACGTGGGCAAGTCCTTCAACGGCAAGCTGGGCATCCTGGACATGAACATTCACGACCTGGCGCTGGTCTACGGCACCGAGTTCGCCGCCGACAAAGCCGAGCGGATCGCCTACGGCCAGAGCGTCATGACCCACGCCATGGTTCTGACCGGCGTGGACCTGGACGCCGAGAACCGGCCCACCCGCTGGCGTGTTGAGAATAGCTGGGGCGAGGACGATGGCGACAAGGGCTTCCTGACCATGACCGACCGCTGGTTTGAGGAATACAACTACGAGGTGCTGGTCGAAAAGCGCTTCGTGCCCGCCGAGCTGCTTTCTGTGCTGGAGGAAGCGCCGGTTGTGCTGCCCCCCTGGGACCCGATGGGGGCGCTGGCCGCCGCCGAGTAGTCACTAGGCTGCGCAGCCTGGCAGATCGGAAGAGCACACGTCTGAACTCCAGTCACCGCTCATT
>CAZGYW010000141.1:0-6818 GCA_964530495.1 uncultured Anaerolineae bacterium | reverse complement strand
GTGAGGATTGTCAGGTCAGGGGGTGCCTTTAGAGGCTATGCGCGTGGGCTGCAGTAGTGTTAACTTTGTATAGTCCGCAAAGTAAGTATTGGGAGGATGATTCCTATGCAGGATTTAACTGAGGCATTTGTTGAGTTGTTCCGGCGGGCTTCGTCTGACCTGCCTGAGGACGTGGAAGAAGCTCTGCGCGATGCCTATAACCGGGAGGATGAAGGCTCTGCCGCGCAGAGCGTGTTCGGAAGCATTCTTGAGAATGTGAGCCTGGCCCGCAAGCAGTCGACCCCGATTTGCCAGGACACCGGGACGCCGATCTTTTACGTGCGCTACCCCTTTGGCTGGTCTACGCTGAAGCTGCGTGAGCAGATCAGCAACGCGGCGCGGGAGGCAACGCGGCGCTCTTATCTGCGGCCCAACGCAGTCGACAGCCTCTCCGGCAAGAACAGCGGTGATAACACCGGTATTGACTTTCCCGTGGTCCATTTCATTGAGTGGGAAGAAGATTTCCTGCAGGTTGATCTAACCCTTAAGGGCGGTGGTTGCGAGAACGTCGGGGCCCAGTACCGGCTGCCGGACAGCAAGCTTGGCGCCGGGCGTGATCTGGAAGGTGTTCGTAAGGCTGTGCTGGATGCCGTGTTGCAGGCCCAGGGCCAGGGTTGCTCACCGGGTATTCTCGGTGTGGCGATCGGTGGCGACCGCGGCACCGGCTACGAAGTCTCCAAAGAGCAGTTTCTGCGTAAGCTCGACGAGCGCAGCCCGCACAAGGATGTTGCCTCACTTGAGGAGCGCCTGGTCGATGAGGCGAACTCGATGGGGATCGGCCCGATGGGCTTTGGCGGCAAGACGACGGTGTTGGATGTCCAGATCGATGCTGCTCACCGTCTGCCGGCCAGTTACTATGTGACGGTGTCGTACATGTGCTGGGCCTGCCGCCGGCATCGCATGGAAGTGCGCGGTGATGAGGTGTCCTACCTTTAGGACGGGTGAGGGATAAGATGATCGAGCTAACAACACCAATCACGGAAGAACAGATCCGGTCGCTGCATACAGGCGATGTCGTCCGGCTGACCGGGACGGTGGTCACCGCGCGCGATGCCGCCCACAAGCTCATGATTGAGAGCTTCATCCACACGGACGAGATCAAGGATCCTGAGCTGTACGCTAAGCTCAAGCCCGTGCTGGATGGCGGCGTGATATACCACTGCGGCCCGGTGGTGGCGCAGAATCCTGACGGGTCATATCGTTTTGTGGCGGCCGGCCCCACAACCAGCATCCGCGAAGAGCCTTTCACCGCGGACGTGATGGGCCATTTCAAGGTGCGGGGCGTCATTGGCAAAGGCGGCATGGGCCCCAAAACGCTGGCGGGTTGCCAGGAGCATGGCGGCGTCTACTTCCATGCCGTGGGTGGCGCGGCCACACTGATCGCCTCCGTTGTTGAAGAAGTGACGGATGTTTTTCTCAAAGATGAGCTTGGCGTCCCGGAAGCCTTCTGGGTCATCCGGGTTAAGGACTGGGAACTGGTGGTGACGATGGATTCGCATGGCAACAGTCTCCATGCGGATATCCGTGCCGAGTCTGAGGCTAAGTTCAAGGCGCTGGTGGGTCTCAAGTAGGTTGCTTCACGCCGCTGATAACCGCCCGCCGGGGATGTTCACTCCGGACGGGCGGTTTTTGATTCGACTCCAATGTGACTCCTATGGTCTGTGCCGGGCCGATACGTTACACTTCAGAAATTGGATTGAGTTTATCTATTATACAAACTGAGGTGGCTATGTGGCGGGTGGAGAAGGATTCTCTGGGTGAGATGCAGGTTCCGGCGGAGGCACTCTATGGCGCGCAGACGCAGCGCGCTGTGCTGAACTTCCCGATCAGTGGGATGCGGCCCTATCCGGCTTTCATCTGGTCGATGGCGGTGATCAAGCGCGCGGCGGCGGAGGTCAACCGCGATCTGGGGCTGTTTGGCGACCGGCACGCCAGCGGGCAGGTGATCAGCGGGGCTGACATCGCGCAGGCGATTATGCAGGCTGCCGAAGAAGTGATCGCGGGTCAGTGGAACAGCCAGTTTGTTGTGGATCCGTTCCAGGCAGGGGCGGGTACCAGCCAGAATATGAATACCAATGAGGTCATTGCCAGTCGCGCCAACCAGTTACTGGGGTTCGCGCTTGATGCGCCAGTCAGGCCGGTACATCCCAACGACCACGTGAACATGGCGCAGTCGACCAACGATACGATCCCCACGGCGATCCGGCTGGGCGTGCTATGGCGGCTGGCTGAGCTGACGTCAGTTCTGACCGAGTTGCAGAGCGCACTCGAGGATCGGGCGGTGGCTTTCGATGACGTGGTGAAGAGCGGCCGAACGCATCTTCAGGATGCGGTGCCGGTGCGGCTCGGCCAGGAATTTGGTGCGTATGCTACAGCGGTGGCCCGCAACATCCAGAAGATCGAGATGGCGGCGGAGGGGCTGCGCCGGCTGGGCATCGGCGGGACGGCCACCGGGACGGGCTTGAACACGCACCCGGAGTATCACAGCCGGATGGTTGAGACACTGGGGCGGTTGACGGGGCTGCACCTGTACCCCAGTGATAACCTGTTTGAATCGATGCAGTCCATGCAGGATGCCGTGTTCTTCTCTGGTGCGCTGCGGACGCTGGCCCAGGACCTGGTACGCATCGCCAACGACTTCCGCTTGCTCAGCAGCGGGCCGACAACCGGGCTGGATGAGTTGCGGTTGCCGGCGGTCCAGCCGGGGTCAAGTATCATGCCCGGTAAGGTGAACCCGGTGCTGCCTGAAATGCTGAACATGGCAATGTTCCATGTGATGGGCAATGACCTGACCGTCACGCTGGCCGCGCAGGCTGGGCAGCTTGAATTGAACGTCATGATGCCGGTGATCGCGCACAACCTGTTCGAGATGATGCAGATCACGATCGGGGCGGTGCGTGCCTTCACCGAGAAGTGTGTTGCAGGTGTTTCCGCTAACCGGGAGAAAGCCGCAGGGTGGCTGGCGCTCAATCCGATTCTGGTAACGGCGCTCAACCCGATCATCGGTTACCAGAAGGGCGCAGAGGTTGCCAAAGCCGCGATGGCTCACAACCGTCCGGTTCGCGATGTCGTGGTTGAACTTGGTTATATGAGCGCGGAAGAAGTCGAAGCCGCGCTAGATGCCCACGCAATGACCGAAGGTGGCATTCGCATTCCGGGATAGTGCGAATGGAGGAGGGGGCGCCCCTCCTCCCCAGTATTACGGAACAACCGCAAGCCAGCGAAAACCGTAGGGCGGGAGGCTCTGCGTTGCTGTAAGTGTCTCTGTCTGCCCTGTCAGAACGTCCTGGGCAGCGCGGCCAGCGAAGTGCGCGGTGGCGATCGTTGCGGTAGTGTCCGCCAGGTTGTGAAGGGCCAGCACGGTTTGTGACGGTGCCGTTCGCCAGAACGCCAGAGTGTTCAGCGGCGCTTCCGATAGCCAGTGAAGGTCACCGCTGGCCAGGGCGGGCTGTGCTTTGAAAGCGTGGATCATGTGTCGGATGGTCTGCAGGAGTGAATCAGGGTCCTGGCGCTGCGCGGCGACGTTGACCGTCCTATAGCCGTACACCTCGTCATCGATCACGGGCGCATAGAGCTGGTCCGGCATGGCTGTGGAGAATCCGGCGTTCGGGCTGGAGTCCCACTGCATAGGCGTGCGGACCCCGTTGCGATCCGGCAGGTGAATGTTGTCGCCCATACCGATCTGGTCTCCGTAGTAGAGGACCGGCGTGCCCGGCAGCGTGAACAGCATGGAATAGAGCAGGGTGATCTTGCGCCTATCGTTCCCCATTAGCGGGGCGAGTCTGCGGCGGATACCCAGATTGAGGCGCATGCGCGGATCGGGCGCGTAGTAATCCCACATGAAGGCGCGATCCTCAGGGGTGACCATCTCGAGGGTCAGCTCGTCATGGTTGCGCAGGAAAGTGCCCCACTGGCAGCCGGTGGGCAGGGCGGGGGTATCCGCCAGCACGTTCACGATGCTGGAGCGATCGGCGCGGGCCAGGGCCATGAAAAGGCGGGGCATCAGCGGAAAATGGAAATTCATGTGGAACTCGTCGCCATCCCCGAAGTACGGTAACGTGTCACGCGGCCACTGGTTCGCCTCAGAGAGCAGGACTGTGCCGGGATAGTGCTCGTCCATGAAGCGGCGCAATTGCTTGCAGTAGTCGTGTGTCTCCGGGAGATTCTCGCAATTGGTGCCTTCGCGTTCAAAAAGATAGGGCGTCGCGTCCACGCGGAAGCCGTCTACGCCCAGGTCCAGCCAGTACTTCATGACATCACGCATGGCCTGCTGAACGCGCGGGCTGTCATAGTTGAGGTCGGGCTGGCTGCTGTAGAAGCGGTGCCAGTAGTACTGTTCGCTGATCGGGTCCCAGGCCCAGTTGGATTGCTCGGTATCCAGGAAGATGATGCGCGCGTCGGAGTAGCGATCGCGGGTGTCGCTCCACACGAAGTAATCGCGAAGGGGCGATTGCCTGGACTGACGTGCCATGCGGAACCAGGGATGCTGGTCGGAGATGTGATTCATCACGAGATCGGGAATGATCCGCATCCCGCGCCGGTGCACCTCGTCTACGACCAGCCTGAACTCCTCGATTGTGCCGTAGTTGGGGTGGATGCTGTAGTAGCTGGAGATGTCGTATCCGTCGTCACGCAGCGGTGAGGGATAGAACGGATTCAGCCAGATGCAGTCTACACCCAGCCATTCCAGATAGTCCAGGCGCTCGAGCATTCCGGCAAAGTCGCCCCAGCCATCACCGTTGCCATCCGCGAAGGCACGCGGGTAAAGCTCATAGAAGATCGCATTGGTGTACCAGCCCATAACCAGGTGAATCCTTTCTGCGCAAAATCACCGGCAGTCTGCAAGAGAATGCCGGTGACAGCGGACTGCAGTGGACAGCAGGTAAGCCTACCCTTTCACAGCGCCTGCGGTCAACCCTTCCACGATGCGATTCTGGAAGATCAGGACCAGGGCCAGCAACGGCAATGTGACTACCATGGCCGCTGCCATGACCTCCGCAATTGGCTCTTCGCGCGCGATGCGCCCCGAGAACAGGGCAATGGCGACCGGCACGGTACGGGCGCTGGGATTGGTGAGCGTAAAGGTGAGGGCGAACAGGTACTCGTTCCAGGCCGAGATGAAGGCCAGCAGGCCAGTGGTGACCAGTGCCGGTGCCGTCAATGGCAGCAGAATCAGCCGGAAGGTCTGGAAAGTGGTTGCCCCATCGACCAGCGCCGCCTGTTCGATTTCGCCAGGTAACCCACGGAAGAAGCTGGTGAGCACCCATACGGTAAACGGCAGTGTGAAGATCGGGTACGAGATGATCAGTGCCAAGGGTGACCCGTAGACGCCCAGGTCTTTCACAATCGCGAACAACCCGGACAGGATCGAAATCTGGGGGAACATCGTCATCGATAACACGGCGTAGAGCATGGCCGAGCGACCCTTGAAACGCAAACGGCCCAGGGCGTAGGCGGCGAATGATCCCACCGCCAGCGCGAGCAGGACAGTGATACCTGCTACTACGGCCGAGTTGCCGAGCGCACGGATGAACTCATCGTTCTGGAATACGCCCTGGTAGTTGATCAGCGAGGGATTCCTGGGCAGGTAGCGAGCCGGCTCCAGAATCTCCTGCTCGGTCTTGAATGATGACATCAACGCCCAGTAGAAGGGAAACAGGGTATAGACGGCGATGATGACTACCAGGAGGTAGAACCCAACTCGCCCGGCCAGTTGTTGAAAACGTTTGTTGTTCATTCCGTTTCCACTCCCAGCGTCCTGACGTAGATGACGGCGAATATCAGGATCAGGAGGAAGATCACCACGCCAATGGCAGAGGCATAGCCACCATCCTGATTCTGAACGAGCGTTTCGTAGTTATAAGTCGCCATGGAGAGCTTGCGGCGCCCGAGCAATACATTGAAGACGTCGAAGGCGCGCAGGGCATCCAGCGTTCGGAAGACGAGCGCCACTGCGATAGTTGGACGGAGGAGGGGGATTGTCACGTTGAAGAACTGACGGACACGGTTGGCACCATCGACAGAAGCTGCTTCGTACAGGTCGGCGGGAATGGTTTGCAGGCCGGCCAACAGAAGCAGCGCCATGAACGGCGCGGTCTTCCAGACATCAACAAGAATGACGGAGGGTAGTTGGAGACTGGTATTGGCCAGCCACGCCTGCGAGCTGTTAATCAGGCCAAGGTCCATCAATATCTTGTTCATGATACCTGACTGGTTGTCGCGCAGCATGATCTCCCACAGGCGTGCCGAGATTACGGTCGGAATTGCCCAGGGCACCAGCATGGCGGCGCGCATCAGGCCGCGGCCGGGAAACTTGGAATTCACCACCATCGCGATGAACAGGCCGAGCACCAATTCGATCAGCACCGAGACAACAGTGAACGTGAGCGTGTTGCCAACCGCACCGATGAAGTCCGAGTCGGTGGCGCTGATTGTGAGTCCGCGCCCACCGCCCAGGTTGACGGTGTTGACCGGCCGGTAACCCGAACGCATGATCTCGCGATCGATGAGCTCCCAGCGGACTGCGCCGGTGGAGTCCGTTTCGCATGCGCCGCTGTCATCCTGCCGGCAACCGACTGTATCCAGCCGGAATCCAAGGAGCTTGGTGTAGTTGTTCAGCCCGATGAAGTTGACAGCCCCCGTTCCCGCAAAGCGCTTGTCCGTCAGGCTGGTGATGAATGTCTCTTCCAGAGGACGGGCGGCAACGATAATCAGGATCGCCAGAGTGGGAATCAGGAGGTTCCACGCCATGCGCGAGTCACGCGTGGTGAGAGTCTCTT
>CAZGYW010000140.1:0-6838 GCA_964530495.1 uncultured Anaerolineae bacterium | reverse complement strand
CATGCAAATACCAATCAGTTGGCTGAAAGACTATGTCGCCATTCCCGCTGACATGCCCGCCGAGGTGCTCGCCGAGCGCCTGACCCTGGCCGGGCTGGAAGTCGGTAAAATCAAGTACGTCGGCGTGCCGCAGACGCCCGTCCCCGGCCTGACCGTGCCGCCCTCCGACCACCTGGTGTGGGACCGCGAGAAGCTGGTGCTGGGCAAAATCCTGGAGGTGAAGGCTCACCCGGACGCCGACCGGCTCGTGATCGCCATTGTGGATTACGGTGGGGACGAGCTGGAACACTGTGTGACCGGCGCGCCGAACCTGTTTGAGTACAAAGAGACCGGCCCGCTGGCGACCCCACAGTGGACGCCCTTCGCTAAAGAGGGCGCGGAGGTCTGGGACGGGCACGCCGAGCAGCCGACGCGCATGATCCTCAAAGGGCGTAAGGTGCGCGGCATCTACAACAAGGCCATGGTCTGCTCCGAAAAGGAACTGGGCCTCAGCGATGACCACGTAGGGATCATGCTCCTGGAGCCGGAGGTCGTGGCCGGGTATGCGCCGGGCACACCCCTCCAGGATGTGCTGGGTGACGTCATCCTGGATATCGAGCTGACGCCGAACCTGGCCCGCGCCTGGAGCGTGGTCGGGGTGGCGCGGGAGATCGCGGCCCTGCTGGGGCAGGAGCTGCGCTACCCGCCGACCGCCGTGCAGATGGATGGGCCGGGGATCGCCGGGCGGGTGCAGATCGACATCCGCGAGCCGGAGCTGAACCCGCGCTTCATGCTGACCCTGATCGAAGGCGTGACGATCAAACCATCGCCCCAGTGGATGCAGCTCCGCCTGCGCCGGGCCGGGATGCGCCCGATCAACAATATCGTGGACGTGACCAACTACGTCATGCTGGAAACCGGCCAGCCGCTGCACGCCTTCGACTGGGACATTGTCCAGCGGCGCGCCAGGGAGTCGGGGGCCGCAATCCCGACGATCATCACCCGCCTCCCGGAGCCGGGCGAGATGTTGACCCTGCTCGATGATTCCGTGCACCGCCTGGACGCGCACAACCTGCTCGTGGCGGATACCGCCGGGGCGCTCAGCCTGGCGGGCGTGATGGGCGGGCTGGAGAGCGAGGTCCAGCCGGACAGTGCCAACATCCTGCTGGAAGCGGCGAACTGGAACTTCATCAACACCCGGCGCACGATGCAATCCCGCAGGATCACGTCTGAGGCCGGGATTCGCTTCAGCCGGGGGGTGCACCCCGGCCAGGCGGAGCTGGGCATCCTGCGCGCGACGGAGCTGATGCGCGTGCTGGGCGGCGGCACGGTGGCCCGGGGCGCGGTGGACAACTACCCGCTGCGGCCGGAGCCGGTCAGCGTCACGCTGCCGGTGGCGGAGGTCAGGCGCCTGACGGGTATGGACTTTAGCGCGGAGGCAATAGCGGCCATCCTGCGCGGCCTGCAGTTTGGGGTGGCGGTGCAGGGGGATGTGTTGCAGGTGGACGTGCCCGAGCACCGCATGGACATCGGCACGGACGTAATCGGCCAGGCCGACCTGATCGAGGAGATCACGCGCATCTACGGTTACGACCGCATCCCCGACACGGTGATGGAAGACCTGCTGCCCCCGCAGCGCAGCAACCCGCACCTGGATAACGAGGAGTGGGCGCGTGACCTGCTGGTGGCTGCCGGGCTGAACGAGGTGATCACTTACCGCTTCACCACACCGGAGCGCGAGGCGCTGCTCACCCCGCCGAAGGTGGCTTCCAGCCTGCCGGACGCCGGGTACGTGACCATGGCCAACCCGATCTCGACGGATAAGACCGTGTTGCGCCATTCGCTGCTGGCCGGGCTGCTGAGCACTGCGGCGGATAATCTGCGCCATACCGAGCGCGTGCGCCTGTTCGAGATCGGCGCGATCTACCTCGTGCGGGATGGTGAGCAGCTTCCGGATGAGCCGCGCCGGCTGGGCCTGCTCCTGACCGGCCCGCGCGACACGGCCAGCTGGGACCTGCCCGCTCGTGAAGGGTTACTGGACTTCTTCGACCTGAAAGGCATTGTCGAGTCGCTGCTGGGCGGGCTGCACCTGCCCCGCTTCGCCTTCGAACCAATCGAGCACAGCACCTTCTTCCCCGGCCGGGTTGCGGCCCTGACCGTCCGCAGCAAACCGGCAGGCGTGCTGGGGGAGGCGCATCCCAGAGTGGCGGCGGCGTTCGACCTCCCGGCGGGCCAGCCGGTGCTGCTGGCCGAACTGGACCTGGACCTGATCCTGAAGGGCGCCCAGGCCATGCACCGCATCCGGCCGGTGCCGACCCAGCCCGCGGTGTTCCAGGACCTGGCGCTGGTCGTCAACGGGGAGACTCCCGCGGCGGATGTGGAGGCGGCGATCCGGGCGGCGGGCGGTGACCTGCTGGAAGACGTGCGCCTGTTCGACGTGTATACCGGGGAGCCAATCCCGGCCGGGCATAAGAGCCTGGCCTACGCGCTGACCTTCCGCGCACCGGATGTGACGCTGGACGAGAAGACGGTCACGAAGCTGCGCCAGAAGATCATCAAAGCTGCGGAAGCCAAGCTGGGCGCCAAACTGCGCGAGTAGACCGCGCGCCGGGTGTATTCTCACCGGGTTCTCCGCGACTTCAGGGGAACCAGCTGCCAGGCCGCCAGGAGTTGCCAGAACAGGCTTTTACTGGCGTTCCTGGCGGTTGTGTTCTCTTTGTTCCGCGAATTCGGGCTGGAATTCCGGGGCGGGTTGTGGTCAAATAGCGCGGTTTGGTCGGCGCAGTGAACCGGATGGCAGCCTGGCATGGACTTGACCGTGAACGAAACACGCAAACGCAACCCGCTCGACGCCCTGATCTGGTGGGTGGCCGCGCACTTTGGGAGCAAGGCCCGCGAGGTCGACCGCTTCCTGAAGTTCGCCATTGTGGGCACAGTCGGCGCGGTGGTGGACTTCACCGTGCTCAACATCCTCCAGCACACGCTGCTGGTTCCCCAGCCGCCAGGCGAGGAAGTCAAAGTGGCGCTGGCGACCGGGATCGCGTTCAGTTCCGCGGTGGTCAGTAACTACCTGTGGAACCGCTACTGGACCTTCCCGGATTCGCGCGCGCACAGCGCCCGGCGACAGCTTGTCCAGTTCTTCGCGGTCAGCCTCGTCGGGCTGGTCTTCCGCCTGTTCTTCGTGGGCGCGACCTACGGCTTTTTCGGTACCCTGGGCGACTCGCTCCTGCCGGGCGTGCGGGACGCGACCGCGATTAACCAGGTGGGCAGCAACATCGCGCAGGCGATCTCGATCGGGATCGTGATGTTGTGGAACTTCTTCGCCAACCGCTACTGGACGTTCAGCGACGTCGAGTAGGCGGCGCGATACGGGATTGTCCATGCTGCAGGACGGGGCCGCCATCGGCCCTGTTTTGTTTTCCGCGCGGCTGCGGCGGGAGCCGCTGCGCGCTATAATTAAACAGATGTTCGATTGATGGCGCGAGAAGCGAGGCGAGGGGATGAGCGACCTGTTTGATTTCGCGCGCGAGCAGCGCGCCGAGCAGAATGCGCCGCTGGCGGTGCGGATGCGGCCCCGCACGCTGGATGAGTTCGTGGGGCAGGACGAGATCGTGGGGCGCGGACGGCTGCTGCGGCGGGCTATCGAGGCCGACCGCCTGACGTCGATCATCCTGTGGGGGCCGCCGGGCGTGGGCAAGACCACGCTCGCCAACGTGATCGCCAACAGCACCCAGCGCCACTTCACCACGATCAACGCCGTCACGGATGGCATTGCCGCCCTGCGCGAGGTGGTTGACCAGGCCAAAGAGCGCCTGGGCATGTACAACCAGCAGACGGTGCTCTTTGTGGACGAGATCCACCGCTGGAACAAGGCCCAGCAGGATGGCCTGCTGCCGCACGTGGAGCGCAATACCGTCGTGCTGATCGGCGCAACGACCGAAAACCCATTCTTTTCCCTGGTGGGGCCACTGCTCTCCCGCAGCCGCGTGTTCCGGCTCTCGCCGCTGACCGACGAGCATGTCAAGCTGCTGGTGCGGCGGGCCATGACCGATCCCGAGCGTGGCTACGGTAACCGGGCGATCCTTCTGGACGATGATGCGCTGGAACACCTGGTTCGCGTCTCCGGCGGGGACGCGCGCAGCGCGCTGAACGCGCTGGAGCTGGCCGTGGAGACTACCGAGCCGGACGAGCGGGGCATCATCCGCATCTCGCTGGAGACGGCGCAGGAGAGCATCCAGAAGCGCGCCGTGCGCTATGACAAGGGCGGCGACGAGCACTACGACACGATCAGCGCCTTCATCAAGTCCGTGCGCGGCTCCGACCCGGATGCGGCCCTGTACTGGATGGCCAAGATGATCCACGTGGGGGAGGACCCGCGTTTCATCCTGCGGCGGATGATGATCCTGGCCAGCGAGGATATCGGGCTGGCTGACCCGCAGGCACTGGTGGTGGTCGCTTCCGCAGCGCAGGCGTTCGAGTGGGTGGGGATGCCGGAGGGGACGTACTTCCTCTCGCAGGCGTGCCTGTACCTGGCGACCGCGCCCAAGAGCAACAGCGCCGGGGCGGTGTGGCAGGCCCTGGATCATGTGGAGCATCATGGCACCGGCCCGATCCCCGGTTACCTGCGCGACAAGTCCGACACGTTCCACGGTGCGACGCGCGAGCACTACAAGCAGACGATGGGCGATATGGGCCAGTACAAGTACCCGCACGACTTCCCCGGAGGGTGGGTGGCGCAGCGCTACCTGCCGCTGGACATGGAGCCGCCGGGCTGGTACCAGCCCAAAGACATCGGCTACGAGCGCGAGATTCAGCGCCGGATGAAGAAGCCGCGGGGTTGAGCATGCTCCACCTGTGGAAACTTCGCTCGCCTGATTCCGTATAAGGAGTCGGGGGGCAGTTGACCGGCTGGAGGAGGCACGGGTGATGCGAAGAATCGGGCTTGTGGTTGCGATCACATTCGCGTTGATGCTCGGCGTGGTGATCAGCGGGCTGGTGATGTATGCGGTGCCCGTGACTCAGGTGACCACATTCGATGGGATGGGTGCGGCGCAGGAGACAGTGACTACCCAGTTCATGCCTTCGCTGGGCATGATGGAACTCATGATCATCGGTGGCATCGTCCTGATGGCGATTGTTGGCGTTGTGGCGATGGTGACCCGGCGGCAGGTCGACGTCGAGCGCCGCAAGCGCAAGCATGAGGACATGACCGATCCCTATTTGAGCGAGATGGCGGATGACGGGCGGCTGCACCTGGCCGACGACGGCGAGCTGCCGGAGTGGGTGGACGACCCTGGCGAGGAGAAGCTGAAGCGGGAGTAGCGGGTAGGCGACCGGATCGGGCATTCGGCGGGGTGAGAATGGTCGCTTGCCCTGCTAACGGATCAGGACTAGGATTCGGGTGTCATGCTGCGACTGAAGAATCCCACAAGGGGATCGATTCCCCGGGGAGGTCTGCAATGAAAGGCACCACGAAACTTGCCTCGATCCTGCTCATCATCCTGACCGTGTGGCTCGTCAGCCCGGCGGCAATTTCCGAGGCACAGGACAAGCCGCGTCCGATAGTCAAACTGTTCGAGGAGACCTCCTATTCCCTTAAAGATGTTGCGTTTGTCGATGCCAGCCTGGGCTGGGCGGTGGGCGCCGCCCACTGGGACCAAGCTCAGCGCCGCTATGTGGGGACGATCATTCACACCGTTGACGGGGGTGCCACCTGGCTGCCGCAGACCGTCGACACGACCGCGCTACTGAACGCGGTCGTTTTTATTGATGCTACCACTGGCTGGGTGGCGGGGGCTGACGGCGCGATTTTCCACACGGCCGATGGGGGCCAGACCTGGAGCCGCCAGGCGGTGAGCACGACCGACGAGTTTCGCGATATTGCGTTCGCGGACGCGCTGACCGGCTGGGCGGTGGCCACTGTCGCCACGACCTACGACGATTTTTTCGATGAGTACACCGACTGGAATGCTTCCGTCTGGCACACGACGGACGGCGGCCAGACCTGGCAGCCGCAGACCCTGCCGGAGACCGCCAGCGTGCTGCATGGCGTTGATTGCGTGGATGCCCTCAACGCCTGGGCGGTCGGAGCCAAACGCGCAGGCGAAGATCAATACGGCCGGCTGCAGCATGCCGGGGTGATCTACCATACCGCGGACGGCGGCCAGACCTGGACGGAGCAGATCAGCCCGGAGGAATTCAGCGTCACCGCCGTGGACTTTGTGGATGCCCTCAACGGCTGGGCGGTGGGCTTCCCAACCAGCACCGGCGCCGATCAGCGCGCGGTATTCCATACCAGTGACGGCGGCCAGACCTGGGAACGCCAGGAGCCCGGTAATTCGTATTCCCCGCTGTGGGATGTCCGGTTCATTGACCTCGACCGGGGGTACATCGTCGGCGCGAATTATGTGGGCGCCTGGGGGCCGCCGGTCTTCCGCACGTTCGATGGTGGCGCGACCTGGGAAACGGTCAAGATGCGGGATGCTAACCCCCTCTCAGTGGAGGGTCTGACCGGGGTGGCTGTGATCGGTGACCGGGTCTTCGCTGTTGGCGATCATGATTTCGTGGCGGTGTCGGACCAGGCGTGGCACGTTCCCGCCAGCGAGACGGAGTGCCTGAACCTCCAGTGCCTGTTCGAGCAGCGCTACCTGAACCCGCACTACATCCTCCATGACGTGTTTTTTACGGCTGACGGGCACGGCTGGGTCGCGGGTTCCATGACGACAGGGGTGCCGTTCTGGGGTGAGGTCATTCTGCATTCCCCGGACGGTGGGCTGACCTGGGAAACCGTGTATGAAGAAGTGCCGGATCTGGCGAGATCGGAAGAGCGTCGTGTAGGGAAAGAGTGTAGGATAGGGTG
>CAZGYW010000139.1:0-6880 GCA_964530495.1 uncultured Anaerolineae bacterium | reverse complement strand
GGACTTCTTCATGGCAGTCCACACAGGCCTGCGGCTGCTGGGTATGCGGGTCGTGACAGTCGGAGCACTGATCCGGCCGGCGATCGCCAATGGTCGCCGCCCAGTTACGGTGCGCGCTGCCGCCGAGGATGACCTCATGATCGACGCCGCGGCCGCCCGTTTCCGAGACGCCGGTGGAATTCGTATGGCACTGACCGCACAACTGGTTGGTCGAGTTCATCGACACATACTCATCGGCGATAGGATTGAGCCACATATTGGTTGTGGTATCAATCATGTCGCCATCCACCTGGTGGCAGGTCGCGCAGGTGATGCCCACCCAGTCTGCTTCTTCAACGAAGTCCATCGTGGGTGCGATGCGCAGTTCAGGATCGGTCGGGAACTTGCACGTCACGCAATTGGGTGGCGCGGAAGTGGTTGCCGCCGGATCCCAGTTCTGCGGGGAGTGGCAGCGCGAGCAATAGGTGTTTGGCCCCTTGCCCAGATCATACGTGTTGCCGTGAGCACTCGCTGCCCAGGCAGCCATTTGCTCAGGAAAGTCCGTCATTGGCTTCATATCTTCAGGGCCCTGGGCTTGTACCGACACCTTATTGCCGATCACAAGTACCACAGCGACCACCGCTAAAGCGGTCAATGACCACTTCAGCCAGGGCCTCAGTCCCTTTGCAGTGTGCATGCGTTCCTCCTTGACTGGATAGTATCCATCCGCGCAACTGTAGGCTTACACGTGCCCCCCCTCCACATGGCCAATCTGTCGACGGCTGCCACCCATCACAGTCGGCATGCGAGGTGCCTGCCAGGACACGCTCAGGACGAACGATCACGGCAGGTCTTTTAGTGAAGGCTATCACAAACGAGCGGCGAGGGTCTTTGCCTTTTGTCAAGGTCAGGGCAGCCGGCGTGTGCTAAACGGGGCTGCCCCAATGGGGAAAACAAGCGCGCGGGATCGTCTGATCCCGCGCGCGCTGATGGCTGCTGTCTGATGGCCAGCCGCTAGCCGCCGGACTGGCGGGCCAGGTGCGCCACGCACTCAATATGGTACGTCTGCGGGAACATATCCACCGGCTGGACGCCCTGCAGCGCGTAGCCGTGCTTCACCAGCCGCTTGATGTCCCGCGCCAGCGTGGCCGGGTCGCAACTCACGTAAACGAGGCACGGCACGCCCAGCCCGGCCAGCGCGTCGATCACCTCCGGCTCCAGCCCGGCGCGCGGCGGGTCAACCACCGCCGCCGCGTATGGCCCTGCGCCCTCGTCCAGCAGGTCGGCCAGCACATCGGCTACCCCGCCTTCGAACAGGTCCACGTTGTCAAATTCGGCCAGGTTCTCATCGGCATCGGTCACCGCCGGCGGGTAGCTCTCCACCACCGTCACCAGCGCGGCTCGCTCCGCCAGAAACGCGGAGAACAGCCCCACCCCGGCATAGAGGTCGAGCACCGCCTCATCCCCCTGCAGGGCCAGGCGCTCCAGCACCAGATCCAGCAGGATTTCCGCCGCGCCAAGATTAACCTGGAAGAAGCCGCCCGCCGTGACGCGGAAGCTCCGCCCGCGGACGGTGTAGATCGTGTGTGCCGCACCGATCAGGTTGACCGGCTCGTTGTCGCTCAGCAGCAGGTTGACGCTGACCGGCGTGTCGGCCTCCAGCTCCGGCGCCAGGTCATCGTCGGTCTCCAGCACGAGCATCCCCTGCCCGTCGCTGCCGATCCGCACCTCGACCTGCTTGATACCGGTCGTGTCCAGGTCGGTCGCTTCCAGAAGGGCCATCGCCCGCGGGTCGAGGATGTAGCACCAATCCACCGGCTCAACGCGGGAGGGGTCAGTCGCCACAAAGCCCAGCCGCCCGTCCTGGCCCACGTGAAACGTGGCGCGCGTCCGGTAGCCCCACGGCTCCGGGCTGGCGATCGTGTCCCGCACGAAACGCTCCGCCCGCTTCACATCCCCCAGCCGGGTGAGCTGGTCGATCACGACATCCCGCTTGTAGCGGAGCTGGGCCTCATAGCGCATGTGCTGGAGGTGGCAGCCGCCGCAGCGCCCCGGCCCGAAGTGCGGGCACTCCGGCTGGACGCGATCCGGGGAGGGCGTGAGCAGCGTGACGCCTTCCGCGTTGGCATAGCCGCGCTTGTCCTCCGTGATGCGGGCGGTGATGCGCTCGCCGGGGATGGCATACGGCACAAAAATCGGGCGGCCGCGGTGGCGGCCCAGCACCTTGCCGCCATACACGGCGTCGGTCAGGTCCAGCTCGATGAGTTGCTCTGGCATGGGCGTGTGCTCCTTCCGGCGGGGAGTATAACAAAACAGGGCAAAACGAATAGGGCACGGATTCACGCAGATTTTTCACGGATTCTCATAGATTGAAAATCAATGCGTTATCCGTGAAGATCCGTGTCCCATCCGTGAAGATCCGTGCCCAATGTTTGAATAATCCGCAACCGTCGTTCGCGCTATAATCCCCACCCATGCACACTGCCCAGCCCTCTACCCAGCCCGACGCCACCAGCGCGGATCACCCGCCGCGCTTCCCGCGCCTGTACCGCCTCAAGCGCGGCCTGACCGCCGCCGGCCTGCTCCTGATCGCACTGGCAGCCGCCGGGGAGCTGCTGCTGGTCGCCCTGAACGTCCTGCCCGGCGGCGCGGCGTTCCTGCTGCTGGCTTTCACGCTGATCCTGGCCATCCCGCTGCTGACCGGCACCGTCCTCACCCCGCCGCTGACGGTCAGCCCGGCCGGGCTGGCACTCCAGCCGATGTTCGGCGGCCCGCTGGCCGTCCCGTGGGAGGCGATCCGCGCCCTGCGCCCGTACACGCTCCTGCCGGTGGAGGAGCCAGTGGCCCGCCTGCTGATCGGCCGGGCCAACATGCCGCGCCGCGACGGGCGCTGGGTGCTTGTCGACGCCGCGCTGCCGCTGCCCTTCCAACTGGTCGCCCGGCTGGCCGGGCTGGACGCGCGTTCCGCCCTCGCCATCAGCGACGCCAGCCACCGCGACTATGACGCGCTGCTGGCCGCCCTCGAGGCCCGGATCACCCCGCCGTAACCCTGCCGCGCACGCCCGGTAAGCGCGCGTTGTCGGCGCGCGGCGGACGTGCTACCATTGCCCTTTGCTGGTCTTACCGTACCGCGCATCACCACGTTTACAGGAAGCTGCCATCCATGTCGATTCCTCCGCCAGCCACCGCTTCAGCCCCACCCGCCACCCTGGAGGACACCCAGCCGGTCATCCCTGCCCGGGATGCTGGCGCCGGCGGGTCGCATCCCTGGCTGGTGCGGCTGCCGATCCTGTTCCTGACCGGGATCGGCCTGCTCCTGATCCTGGGGGTGCTATTCATCGCCGCCTTCCAGACGCGCTACGCCGCCCGGGTGTATCCCGGTGTCTCGGCCTTCGGGACCGACCTCTCCGGCCTGACGCTGGAAGAAGCAGCACGCCGGCTGGCCGGGCGCTTCACCTATGTGAATGAGGCGGTGTTCACCTTCCGGGATGGCGAGCGCTTCTGGCAGGCCACGGCGGGCGAGCTTGGCGTGGCGCTGGACGCGCGCGGCACGGCGGAAACTGCGCTGCTGCTGGGTCGCAACGGCGGCCCGCTGGCCAACCTGCAGACCCAGGCCGAGCTGTGGCTCGACGGGCGGGCCATCTCCCCGCTGGTGCTCTACGACCAAACCCACGCCGAAACGTTCCTGCGCGGCCTCGCGGCGGAGATCGACCGCCCGGTGCAGGAGGCGACCATCATGGTCCAGGGCACGGAGCTATTCACCACGCCCAGCCAGGTCGGGCGCGCGCTGGACATCCCGGCGGCGCTCGCCGCCCTGCGGGAAGAGGTGCTCAAGCTGCAATCAGGCGCGGAAATTCCGCTGGTGATCCACGAGACGGCGCCGGTCGTCGCCTCGGTCGCGGAGGCGGAAACGCGGCTGCGCGCGGCCTTCGCCGGGCCGCTGTCGCTCTACGCAGACGAGGCTTCCGGGGGCGCGGCCGGGCCGTGGGGTGCCACCCCGCAGAACATCGCCGACATGCTGGCGATCACCCGCGTCACGGCGGCGGATGGCACCGCCGGCTACGAAGTCCACCTCAACCCGGAGCAGTTCACGAGCTTCCTGAACGGCATCGCGCCGCAGTTGATCACCGGGCCGCAGGACGCGCGCTTCGAGTTCAACGATAGCACGGGCCAGTTGGAGGTCATCCGCAGCAGCGTCAACGGGCGCGCGCTGGACACCGAGAAGACGCTGGCCGCCATCGAGGAGGTGCTCTTCACCCCGCCCGTCGAACCGGGCGCGGTCCGTGAGGTGCCGCTGGCCTTCACCTACAGCGTGCCGACCGTCAACAACGCGGCGACGGCGCAGGAGCTGGGCATCGTCGAGCTGGTCTCCCAGGCCACCACGCATTACCTCGGCTCCACCGCCTCCCGCATCCAGAACATCGTCCAGTCGGCCTCCATGTTCCACGGGCTGGTGATCGGCCCCGGCGAGGAATTTTCGTTCAACCAGTGGGTGGGCGACATCAGCCCGGAAGCAGGTTACGAAGAATCGTTCGTCATCGTCGGCGGGCGGACAATCAAGGGCGTGGGCGGCGGCGTGTGTCAGGTGAGTACCACCGTCTTCCAGGCGGCATTTTATGCCGGCTTCCCGATCCTGGAGCGCTACGCGCACGGCTACCGGGTGGGCTACTACGAGTATGGCGAGGGCGTGGGCATGGACGCTTCGGTGTTCGTCCCGGATCTCGATTTCCGCTTCCTGAACGACACGCCCCACCACCTGCTGATCGAGACCGAGGTCAACACCGCCAACAGCACGGTCACCTTCCGCTTCTACAGCACCAGCGTGGGCCGGGTGGTCAACAAGGTCGGGCCGCGCGTCACCAACGTCGTCCCGCACGGGGAGACCCTCTACGAGGAAAACCCGGACCTGGCCCCCGGTCAGACCCGCCAGGTCGACTGGGCGGTAGATGGCGCGGACGTGACGGTCACCCGCCAGGTCTTCCGGAACGGGCAGTTGGAGCGCGAAGACCACATTTTCAGCCACTATCTGCCGTGGAACGCCGTGGTCCAGGTAGCGCCAGGCCAGTTGCCCGGCGGGTAAGCCGGCCAGGGGGAGCATGGACGAGCCGCAGCCAATCGCCAAGATCATCTGGCACGAAGCCGAATCCGGCCAGGTGATGGAGTACATCCTGATGGAAGGCGCCACCGCTACCATCGGCCGCTCACGGGCCAATGACATCTGCGTGCCGGAGCGACACGTTTCCCGCCGGCACGCCGTGGTGCGCTACCAGGACGGTGTGTTCGTGGTGGAAGACCTGGGCAGCGCCAACGGCACGTTTATCAACGACGCGCAGATCAGCGCGCCCTACCCCGTCATGGCCGGGGACATCATCCGGCTGTTCGTCCCGGAGCTGCGCGTCGCCTCCTGCGCGGAGCGCCCGTCCCCCAACCTGACCTCGAGCATGATCATCTCGCCCTCGCGCATCTGGGATCGCCCCTACGTGGTCGTGACCGCGGGCGAGCAGGAAGGCGCGGAATTCCGCTTCCTCAAGAGCACCCTGGTCCTGGGCCGGGCAACGGCGAACGCTGCGTGGGATATCTGTCTGGAGGATCGGGCGGTCTCCCGCCCGCACTGCCGTTTCGAACGGCTGGAGGACGGCTCCGGCTGGGCGGTGGCGGACCTGCGCAGCGCCAACGGCACACGCCTCAACGGGCAGATCATCCCGCCGGAGGAACTGCGCCCGCTCAACGATGGTGACGTGCTGGGCATCGGGGCAACGACGCTGCTCTACCGCACGGAATAGTCCCGCCGGTCAACAGCACAGGCGCGGGCAGGCGGAGCCGTCCGGCCGGGCGCACAGGGGCCGCAGGGCCGCGCCGTTGGGCGCCACGCCGAAGCCCTCCAGCAGCGCGGCGACCTCGCACAGCGGGAAGCCAACCACATTGTTGTAGCAGCCTTCAATTCCCGCCACCAGCGCCCCGCCGGCTCCCTGAATCGCGTAGGCCCCGGCTTTGTCCATCGGCTCGCCGGTAGCGACATAGGCCGCGATCTCGGCGGCGCTGTAGTCGCGCATGAAGACGGTCGTGGTCACATGGCTGACCGCCCCGCTCCGCCGCGCGGCGGCATCAAAGACCGCCACCCCGCTGATGACCTGGTGCGGCCGCCCGCGCAGCAGGCGCAGCATCCGCGCCGCATCCGCCGCATCCACCGGCTTGCCGAGCAGCAGCCCGTCGACGACCACGGTCGTATCCGCGCCGATCACCAGCCCGGCGGGGAGCGTCTCCGCCACCGCTTCCGCCTTGAGGCGGGCCAGCCAGCGCACGGCGGCCTCCGGCGAAATGTCCGGCGGGAGGTCTTCCGGCATGTCGCTGCTGATCACGGTGAAGGGCAGCCCCAGCGCCGCGAGTAGCTCGCGGCGGCGCGGCGAACCGGAAGCGAGAATGAGGGGAAGTGGTGAATTGGGCATAGAAAGAGTCAGGGCTTCTGCGCTTCCTGTTCGTAGCGCTCAAAGTACCCGGCACGCTGCTGTTCCAGCACGGCGCTGGCCCAGTCCGCCGGGCGGGTGTACTGCCAGAAGTCAGGGTGATCAGGGTCGGTAAAGCGCGCCAGATCGGTTTCCGGCGTCCAGAGGGAGCCGTCCGGCAGGGTTGTGCTGGCGTCAAATTCGGCCCCGGCCAGGTTCGCGCCCACCAGCTCCGCGCCGGTGAGGTTCGCGCCCTGCAGCCGGGCCTGACGCAGGCCGGCGCGCTGCAGATCCGCCCGGTAGAGATCGGCCCGGCGCAGATCAGCCTGGTGCAGGTCGGCTTCCCGCAGGAAGGCGCCGCGCAGCACGCCCTCGACCATTTCCGCGCAGGGCAGGCGCGCGCCCTGCAGGTTGAGATCGGAAGAGCACACGTCTGAACTCCAGTCACCGCTCATTAT
>CAZGYW010000138.1:0-6885 GCA_964530495.1 uncultured Anaerolineae bacterium | reverse complement strand
GGCGGCGGCGCAGCGCCTCTGTGAACTGGCCGCCGCGCTCGGCGTCGCGGTAGCCAGGCGGCGCGCCGATCAGGCGCGCGACCGTGTGCTCGGCATGGTACTCGGACATATCCAGGCGGATCATGGCGTCATCGGAGCCAAAGAGGAACGCCGCCAGCGCGCGGGCCAGCTCCGTCTTGCCCACGCCCGACGGGCCGAGAAAGAGGAACGTGCCCACCGGCCGGTTCGGGTCAGAGAGGCCGGCGCGGGCCTGCTTGATCGCAGCGGAGACGGCATGCACGGCGTAATCCTGGCCGATCACGCGCGCTCTCAGCGCGTCCTCCATCTCCGCGAAGCGGCGGCGCTCGTCGGCCGTCAGCTCGCTGGCCGGGATGCCCGTCCACTCGGAGAGGACGCGGGCCACGGTGCGGGCCGTGACCTCGTTCACGGGGCCGGTGTCGAGCACGCTGGTCTGAACCACCAGCCGGGCGCAGGCCTCGTCGATCAGGTCGAGCGCCTTGTCCGGCAGGCGGCGATCCGGCAGGTAGCGCACCGAAAGACGTACGGCGGCTTCCAGCGCCTCCGGGCGGATGATCACATGATGGTGCTGCTCGTAATGCTCGCGCAGGCCGGAAACGATGGCCAGCGCGGCTTCCTCGCTCGGCTCGCGGATCTCCAGCACGCGGAAGCGGCGGTCCAGGGCGGGGTCCTGCCCGATCGTGCGCCGGTACTCCTCAACCGTCGTCGCGCCGATGCAGCGGATTTCCCCCCGGTCAAGCGCAGGCTTGAGGATGTTGGCGGCGTCCAGGCTGCCTTCCAGCGTGTCCCCGGCGCCGACGAGGGTGTGAATTTCGTCGATAAAGAGGATCACGTCCGGAGCCGACTTCAGCTCGTCCACAATGCCCACCAGCCGTTCCTCAAACTGGCCGCGCAGGCTTGTCCCGGCCACCAGCGTCGCCATTTCAATCTCGACGATGCGCTTGTCCAGCACGGAGTACGGCGCGCTGGCCTGCGCGATGGCCCAGGCCAGCCCTTCCACCACGGCGGTCTTGCCCACGCCGGAATCGCCCACCAGCAGCGGATTGTTCTTCTTGCTGCGCACGAGCGTGCGCGCCATTGCCCCGATCTCGTATTCGCGGCCGATGGCCGGGCCGATCTTGCCCTCCAGGGCCTGAGCCACCAGGTCGCGCCCGTACTTGTCCAGCAGCGGGGTCGGCATGTAACCCGTCTTGCGCGCGGCCTGGACCACTTCCTCTTCCAGCAGCGCGATTTCGCTCGCCTCACTGCGCGCCGCCGCCTCGCGCAGCAGCAGATCGCGCCAGTAGGCCAGGTCCAGCCCCAGGGCCACCAGCTTGCGGGCGGCGACGCCCTCGCCCTCCTGCAGCAGGGCCAGCAGCAGGTGATCCTCCGTCACCGTCTCGCTGTCTTCATCGTCGGCGGCATAAATCGCCAGGGAGAGCACCTGGCGGGTGCGCGGCGTGAGCGGGATCGGGCTGATGGGAGTGGCATTGCCGGGGACGGCCGCTTCGCGAACCGCAGCCCGCACCGCGCCAGCTTCCAGCCCGGCATCGGCCAGCAGGCGGCAGGTACGCCCATCCTCCGGCCGGGTCAGGGCGATGAAGAGGTGCTCGGTCCCGATGTAATTATGACCCAGGCGCGCCGCCTCCTCGCCAGCCAGAATCAGAAGCTGGCGGCAGCGCTCGCGGATTTCCTGCTCGCTGATTTCCGGGGGAACAGCCACAGTCTCTCGCCCTCTAGAAGCCCCACCATATGGACGCCCACACGGTAATCAGTATACCGCAGGCGCGCCGGCTACACAGCCGCCCGACCTGTGCGCAGGCCGGCCGCGATTCTCGCCCGCGGCCCGGGGCCGGTATAATGGGCAGCAGAATCCGACACAGCGGCGCCATCCGATGGCAGACTGGCGCTGCCGGCACAGACAGAGGATCCGGCATGCCGCATGACACCGGCCGCCTCAGCCGCCTGAGCGAAGAAGTGGTCGTCCTGGCCCAGACGGCGGAGTTGCTCAATTCGCTGGACCTGGACGAAGTCCTGACCCGCACCCTGGCCCTCCTGACCCGCACCGTCAACGCCGAGCGCGGGAGCTTCTTCGTGTTCAGCGCGGACGGCAGGGCGGCCGAACGCTTCATCATCACCCGCGACCTGCCGCCGGCGCGCTCCCGCACGGTGGTCGAGCAGGTGCTCCAGGACGGGCTGGCCGGCTGGGTCTACCGCCATAAGCAGGGCGCGCTGGTGGGCGATACCCGCCATGACAACCGCTGGGTCACCCTGCCGGATAACCCGGACGCGGCTCGTTCCGTGCTGTGCGTGCCGTTCATCCGTGACGGTCACATCCACGGCATCATGACTCTGGAGCATCGCCAGCCAGACCAGTTCACGCCGGCCGATGTGCGTCTGGCGACCACCGTCGCCAACCAGGCCGCCGTCTCCCTGCGCAACGCGCAGCTTTTCGCCCAGGTAGAGACTCAGGAACGGCAGATCAGCGCCGTGCTGCAGAGCACGCTGCAGCCCATCCTGACAATCTCGCCCGCCGGCGTGATCCGCCTCGCCAACCAGGCTGCCGGGCAGATGATCGGCCTGCCGCTGGACAGCATCATCGGGCAGCCGCTGGCGGAGCTGAGCGCCAATCCGCTGCTGCCGGAAGTCGCCGCCCAGATCGCGGCGGGCCACGCGCGCATGGAACTGCGCGATGAAGACGCCGGGCGCGACTACCTGGTGCAGGTCTCAAGCTGGCGCGAAGGGGACGCGCACGAGCTGGGCCGCGTGATCGTGTTCAATGACATCACCGCCCTCAAAGATGTCAGCCGCCTGAAAACCCAGATGCTGGAACTGACCTCCCACGATCTCAACAATCCGCTGTCTATCGTCAACGGCTATGCCGAGCTGATGCTGAACGAGATGGACCCGGCCCACCCGCACTATGAATACGTGGCGGATATCGCGCGGGTGGCGCAGCGCATGCAGGTGCTGATCAGCCAATTGCTGGACCTGGAGCGGATCGAGGCGGCAAGCCGCGGCGGCGGCGTGCCGTTCGACCCGCTGCCCCTGATCGAGGAAGTGCGTTCCGACCTGGAGCCAGCCGTTGCCCTCAAGCGCCAGACATTGATCACGGACCTGCCGCCGGGACCCGGCCCCCGGCTGGTCGGGTACGCCACCCAGGTGCGTGAAGCCTTCAAGAATCTGGTGGAAAACGCCAGCAAGTACACGCCGGAAGGCGGACGCATTACCGTCCGGGCGGCGGTGGACACGGCCCACAGGCGCTTCGAGTTCGTGGTGGAAGACAACGGGTACGGGATACCGGAGGCGCTGCAGCCGCACCTCTTCGAGCGCTTCTACCGCGCCCGGCAGCCCGGCGCGGAGCGCATTACCGGCACGGGGTTGGGTCTGAGCCTGGTCAAAGCCGTGGTGGAGCGCCACGGCGGCGAGGTCTGGTTCCACAGCGCCGCCGGGCAGGGCAGCACCTTCGGCCTGTGGCTGCCCATCCCCGGGGAAGACGACCTCCCGCCGGGCTGAGCGCCCCGGCTCAGGGTGCGGCGGTCTGGGTGGCCTCGTAGCTCTCGGCGGTGGCCTGCAAATCGAGGTTCAGCGTGATCGTGGCCTCACTGCCGCTGGACGCGTCACCCCCGTCAGCGGCGGGCAGCGCGTTCAAGGCCGCCAGCACCAGCGCCAGGAGCAGGACAACCGCCGCCACCAGCAGGGCCACCCGCTTCCAGGAGGAAGCCCGCCCGCCGGACGAAGGCAGCGCCACGTGGCGGCGCAGCCAGCGGCGCTGCAGCCCGCCATTGACCGTCAGCTTGCCATCCGCCGACAGGCGCAGCACCCCTTCATACTCCAGCCGTCGCCAGGTGGCGTTGACCGAGCGCGGGTCCAGCGGGCGATCCGCCGCGATCAGCCAGGCCCCCACATCATCGAACGGCACCGGGAAGGGCGGCTCGTCCGGGCTGAGGGCGGTCAAAGCGGTGAGCACCAGGTGATCCTGCTGGCTGCCCTGCGCCCAGACCTCGCCCAGC
Organism: uncultured Anaerolineae bacterium; assembly: GCA_964530495.1. GTDB lineage: Bacteria > Chloroflexota > Anaerolineae > Aggregatilineales > Ch27 > CAZGYW01. The sequence goes on along the minus strand of CAZGYW010000138.1, from coordinate 2,875 downwards.
ACCTCGCTGCCCATCGCCAGGGCGCTGTCCGTCACGGCCAGCACATCCGCGCGGGTGATCGGCCCGTTGTGCTTGCGCTCGGCGGAACGCTCAAAGAGCAGCCAGCCCATCAACTGGCTCAGGTACGGGTGGCCCACGGTGAGATCATAGACCGCATCCGGCACGTCCGGGGCCAGGGAAACCCCCACCGGCAGCGGGCGCGCAAGCAGGGTATCCAGCGCTTCGCGGGGCAGCGATTCCAGACGGAAGAACAGCGCCGGGTCGAAGGGCGCCCCGATGGCCGCCAGTTCCTCCTCATGACGCGCGTCAAAAGCCATCAGCAGGTCGAAGTGGCTGTGCTTTTCCAGCAGGCGCGCCAGGAATTTGAAGGTATCGCGCGGCAGCGCGCGGTTCTGGACGGCGGTGAGCAGCCGCTCGGCGTTGTCCACCAGCACCAGCAGGTGGCGGTCGCGGCGCATGGCGTGCAGCCCATCGGTCAGGTAATCGCCCTCCAGCATCTCGCGCAGCTCCGCCGGATGGCCGGGCAGCTCCGGCAGCCGCGCCGACTGGACGTTGAGCAGGGCCAGCGCATCCGGCAGCGTCTGAGCCAGCGCGGTCAGCCAGGCTTTTTCACTGGCGACGGTGCCTGCCCGCAGCGCAATGCGAATCGGCACGTAGCGCGTATCCAGCACCGCCGGGAGATGGCGCAACAGTGAGCTTTTGCCCATCTGGTGCGCCCCCAGGATCACGACCACATGCGGCTGATGATCGCCCACCAGGTGCGTCTGGACAAACGCAAACGCATCCTGCCGCCCGGCAAAAGTCCCGGCCTCGCCTATGGGTGTGTTGTATTGAAACGGGTTCTCGGCCATAGCACTTCTCCCCCTGCCGCAGCGCGACTCCTCTGGAGTCTAGGCATCTCAGCCCGCGGCGTCAAGTCCGGGCGGCCCGGCCGCACATCGACCGGCCAACCGCGAAGATCGCAGCGGACAGCGACTTACAGGAGCGCAAAGACAACCAGGCCCTGTAGAAGCCGAATTCGCCATAGCCGGGCCGCCCGCCGCCCGCTATAATGACGCTGACGGGCGCCTTCGAAATGCCCGGCCTGCGACCCTGTCACCGCGAGATAGTCCATGAGCCTTCCACCCACCTCGCCTGCTTCTGCCGATCACACCGGCGACCAAACCCGGCCGCGCCTGCTGGCCCTGGTAGGCATGCCGGGCGCCGGCAAGTCCATGCTGGCCCACCACCTGGAGGCGCAGGGCTTCCCCCAGTTCCGCTTCGGAAGCATCACAATGGATGAGCTGCAGCGGCGCGGGTGGGAAGTCACCCCGGACAACGAGAAGACCGTGCGGGAAGAGATTCGCGCCAACGAGAAGATGGACGCCTATGCCATCCGCGCCCTGCCGATCATCCACCGGATGCTCGCCACACACCGCAGCGCGATCATTGACGGGCTGTACAGCTTCAGCGAATGGAAGACCCTCAAAGCGGAGTTTGGCGCGGCGCTGGTGCTGGTGGCGGTGGCCTGCGACCGCCAGGTGCGCTACGCCCGGCTGGCGACGCGCGCCGAGCGCCCGCTCAGCCGGGAGGACGCCGAACAGCGCGACATCGCCGAGATTGTGAAGCTGGAAAAGGGTGGCCCGATCGCCATCGCGGACTACACGATTCTCAACAACGATGGGCCAGAGGTTGCCATCGCGGCCCTGGAACGCATCGTCAGCGCGCTGGACCTGCGCCCGTAAGGCTGCCCCGCGCCCTCAATCCGCCGCGCACACGGTGAACTCGGCCACCTCGTGCCAGCGCCCGCCGAACGTATCACGTGTCTCCAGTTTCACGTAGCGCGCCGGCACCGGCTCCGGCAATTCAAAGCCAAGCGTCACCCGGTGCCGTTCCGTCAGCAGCGTGGAGAACACCTCGCTGAACGCTTCGGGGTCCGGCGTGGTGGTGGAAACCAGCACTGCGAACCGGCTGATGTTATTGGCGCTGCTATCGCCGCCTGTGGCGGCAGGATTGATGCGAAAGCCGCCGATCGTGCGCACGTCCCCCGCCAGGTCCAGGATCGCGTATTCCGTCCGGGTGCTCTGCGGCCCCGGCGCGGAGGCCCATCCGGTCTCGGCGCTGCCATCAATCAGGTAATCCGCCAGCCAGCGCCCCCCAAATTCGGACGACGCGCGCAGCACCGCCCCGCCGGCCGCCGCCGATGAGACATCCGTGCAGGGGGCGAGCCGCGGCGCTTCCGGCGGCTGCGCCTGAATCCGCTCGCCATCGATGGTCAGCACGAACGGACCGCCCCGCGCCAGGCTGCGCACCCGGATCATGATCAGGCCTGGTTCCGGCGGTTGGACGCGCAGCGCCGCATCCCACAGGCGTGGCAGCCGAAACTCCGGCGGGTGGTCGTCGTTGTCGCCCAGCCGCGTGCCGTTCTCCGCGTAAAGCTCCAGCACCGGGTCGAACAGCTCACTGACCAGCGTCACGGCCAGGCTGGCGGACTCGCGCGCATAGATCCGGTATTCCACGTAATCCTCGTCCGGGCGGAGCTGCCCGCTGACGATGAACGGCGGATCGCCGGAAAGGTTTCCGGTCGCCCGGCCGGAGAGCGTCGTGCAGGCGTTGAATTCAGTCGCCTGGAAGTACCCGCCGCCGTAGTTAGCGAGCAGGCGCAGCAGCACGTAACGCGCCGCCACCGGCTCCAGCGGGTAGGCGAGCAGCGCGTTTTCGCGGGGAGCTTCCGCCGTCAGCACGGTCTGGAACGTCTCCGGCGGGCCAAGCGTCGCCGCAATGCCGATCTCAAAAGTCCGCACGCTGTCATTCTCAAAACCCGGGGACGCCGAAAAAGCGTTGAGCGTCAAGATCGGAAGAGCGTCGTGTAGGGAAAGAGTGTAGGATAGGGTGT
>CAZGYW010000137.1:2576-6898 GCA_964530495.1 uncultured Anaerolineae bacterium | reverse complement strand
CAGGAACGCGATCAGGTGGCGCTGGAAGCGCGCCTCGTCCGGGGCCAGGTCCGCCGCCGCCGTGAGGGACTGGCGGGCCGAATCGCGCTGGCCCTCCAGCAGGTAGCAGCGCGCCAGGTTGAAGTGCGCGTCGGCGAAGCCGTAGTCAAGCTGGATGGCGCGGCTCAGGGACGCCTGGGCGTCGGCCAGCCGGCGGGCCGTGATCTGGGCGCTACCCAGCTGGTTGTACAGGCGCGCATCCTCCGGCTCCAGCAGCACCAGCCGCCGGTAAAAGGAAACCGGGTCTTCCCCCGGGCCGAGGATGTACACATACGCCTGCGTGCCATCCGGGACGGCCGCGGGCGGGGTGAGGTAGATCGTGCCATTGCCGAAGACGCCGGTATGGAAGGGCATCGCCTGGATACTCCTGTGGAAGCGCATTCAGCGCAATACTGGTTGCGCCACGCTATGCCCATCTGGTCTGGAGGAGATCCGTAGGGGCGGTTCGCGAACCGCCCGTACAAACGCTTCGACCACCCGAACATCGGGCAAACCTGCATAACGTGGCACCGCATCGAATATGTATAGCGACAAATCCGGTCATCACATGCCGGGCACGCCGCGGGCAAGCGCCAGCGCGCCGAGGACGATCAGCGCCGCGCAGGCGGCCAGCGCCGCCCACGTCAGCCCGCGCCGGAGCGTGGGCCGGTCCGCCGCGCCCGCGTTGATCACGCCCCGCAGACCGTTGAAGCCGTGCAGCAGGGCCAGGGTGAGCAGCGCGGCGTCATACAGCCGCCAGGCCGGGTACGCCCAGCGCGCCGCCACAAAACTGGCCGCCAGCGCCGTTCCCCCCTGGTTGAGGGCGAACACACCCTCCGCCACCAGCATGATCGCCAGGTGGCCGAAGACCAGCGGCAGGATCAGCAGCCCGGAGACGCGAGTGAAGCGCCACAACGCCCGCTCCAGGCGGCTCCCCGGGGCAGGCTGCGGGTCAGCGGAGGCCGGGCGGCCCGCCGCCTCCAGCCCGGCGGAGAGCGCCGCGCCCGCCAGCAGAACCAGGGCGATCCCGCCGCCGAAAGGCAGCACCACCGCCCGCAGGAGCAGGCCGATCTGCAGATCGACAGGGTGTGCCGCGTAGAACTCGATCGCGTGCTCGGCCATCAGGATGAAGACCGGGATGATCACGACCACCGCTGTAGCAAACACCGCCAGCGTCGCCCGCGCCCGGTGCTTCTCCCACGCCGGGCGAAAATCGAGAACGGCGATCCGCGTGCCGTTCAGGGCGTGGAAGATCACCAGCCCGGCCAGGGCGAACTCCCCCAGCGCGAACAGCGGCGATTGGAAGACTGCGATCAACTCCTCAAAGCGCGCCGGGTCACTGGCGACCCACGCCGTGCCGATCACGTGGATGACCAGGAACAGCAGGGTGGCCAGCCCGCCGGCGCGGTGCAGGACCTGGCTCCAGCGTGCAAGTCTGTCCTGGTCGGGCACGGTTACACCGGGAACGGCGTCGAGGGTGGTCACGGGCGTCTCCTCGCGGGCTGGATGGCGACGGATGGCCGGGATTATAGCGGCGGCGGCGCAAAATCCCCATGCCGGAGCGGGGTGAACAAAAACGCGCTCCCGAGGGGGAGCGCGTGGCTATGCGCGGTCAAAGGAGTGCGGGGATTCCCCCGCCCGCCGGAGGGCTAGCTCGTCCGCTCGGCGGGCGCCTGGCCCGGTTGGACGTGTTTGTGGCTCACCCCGAACATGCGCCGGTGGGTGACGAGATCGCCGCGAATCAGGCTGCGGCAGTAGGCGCGCTGGTGGGTCACCCAGTAGCGGCGCGGCGAGCCGAGGAAGCGGTCTGCGCGCCGCCAGTTGCGCGTCTGCTCGCGCAGGAAGATGGCGCGGACGTTCTGCGACACATGGTAACTGCGGGTGCTTTCCTCGTGGCGTCGGGCGTGATCGGACATGCTGAACCCTCCTTGTCGAACCCTGCAGCGGTGAGGATGGCGGCGCAAATGCAGCGCCGTCTACTTCCAGTATCGGACGAATCCGGAGGGGGTCAAGCAATGTTCAGGGAGTTCTAACCTGGCGATGCCGTTTTCCGGCTGCGTCAGATACAGGGGCGTGATTGTGGTGGGTGAGTCGCGACCGGTTGCGGACAGTATCGCTGGCAACAATGAAGGGTAGTGGTGCAGTAATGGTGCTGCGGTGCCGTTACAGTAAGAGTGCGCTGGATTACGATAAAGTGCGGTGTGCGATACTGTCCGTCCGCCGGTCGGGCGGGAAGACAGGCCGATCTGCGATGTCTGCCGGAGTGGACGGCCTGTCTTGCCCGGCCACAGGATCACGCGCTTCAGTGAGCAGCGATGCAATGCGACGGTGAGCAGCGGTGATGCGTGATCCGTGAGACGAGTTCGGGTGCGATGGGACTGTGATGGGTGAACCCGTCTGCACAGACGAGCTACAGGGGGGGGATTGAACATTGAAGGATCAATGTCAGTAGCTTCGTCTGTGCAGGCGAGTCCACTGGCTGGAGTGCAGGCAGTGATGGGTGGACTTGCCATGTCAATCGCTTGCGCAATCAACTGGTGACACTATAACATGACTTTTTAGATAAATCTAGTCCTTTTTATGAACGCAAGATAAGAATGTGATGAGAGGCGTCACTCCCCGCGCAGCTCGGCCAGTATCCGGCAGGCCAGCGCCCCCTGCTCGATCGCATCGTCGATGGCCCGGTGGGTGTGCGGCGCGGCAACCTGCCAGCGCGCCGGCAGGTTGTGCTTGCCGGCGGCGAGGTAGTCCGTTTTCAGCAGGGCCATGGCCAGGGTGCGGATGTCCAGCGCCCGGTGTGAAAACGGGCAGCGCCCGGCGAACCGGATCAGATACCAGTAGACAAACATGAAATCGAACGCGGCCGGATAGCCCACCATGACCGGCGTGCCCGGCAGGGCCTCCAGCCAGTCCGCGTAGCGCGCCATCACAGCGGCGGGCGGCTCCGGATCGGCGCGGCTGACCGCCCACGCCTCCGGGTTTTCCGCCCACCAGGCCATCGTCTGCGGGTCGCTGCCCGCGTCCGGCAGCGTTTCCAGGTTGGCGGCAAACGTGCCGAGCAGTGTGCTGTCGGCCGCGTAGGCCGCGGAACCCAGGCTCACCATCGAAAAGGGGCCGGGGATAGGCCCATCGGTCTCCACATCCGTACTGACGTAAATCTCCACAGGTTGCGTTGATCCTCCGGTGACAGGGTGCTACCATGCCGCCGGATCATAACAGATGGTCCAGATAGGCGGCAATGCTGGGCAGCGCCCGCAGCCGTTCCTCAAAGTAGTGGTCGACGATGGCATTCAACTGGCCCTGCATCTGGCGGAGCGTGCCTTCCCATTCGCCGTCCAGGTCATCCAGCCCGGTGACATGATCGCGCAGCCGGATCAGGGACATGATCAGGTCGGTCTCAACCTGCCCTTCGGCCACAGACACAATCGCCCGGATCAGATCGTCAATCTGCCGGCGGAGCGTGTCACCGCTGATCGCCCCGCCCTGGCTGCCCAGGTCGGCCAGCCCGTCCAGCAGGGCGCTCACCTGGTACAGCAGGGCGGTCGGCTCGTCGAACAGCTCGCGGATGAACGCCGCCTCCTGAAAGCGCCCGGTCAGCCGGAAGACGTTGTACAGCCGCTTGGCGGCCTTGCCGTAGTTGGCGCCGCTTTCGCAGGTGTACTTGACGATCTCCTTCTCCAGTTGCGAGATGTAATCCCGCAGCGCATTGGGATCGATGTGGCGGGCGATCTTGCTGAAGATCGGAATAGACTCCGCTTCCAGGTAGACCTCCTGATAGTAGGGGTCGATGAAGCCGTCCAGCGGGTGGATCTGCCCGGCGGGGTCTTCCCAGGTGGCGTCGAGCATATTGCTGGCTTTGACGGCGCGCGGCTGCCCGGGATCGACCAGTACCCAGTCCAGCTTGCACCAGCCCGGGTCACGGGCGGCGTCCTCCCAGCTAACCGTGATCGCGGCGCCGTCCGGGGTCAGGGCGGTGAAGTAGCCGTCCCGGATCTCCGCCGGGGACCAGGTGAACGACGCGCCGGGCTCCAGCGTGCGCTCATTGCGGATGATGGTCTGGTGCAGCGTGCCAAACCGGACCTCGATCAACTGGTAGCCCGGCCCGGCGCTGGCCTGCAGGGCCTTCTCGCGGATGACGCGGCCCAGGGTGGCCCGGGCTTCTTCCGCGCTGGCCGCATGGATGTTGACGCGCTCGAAGTAGTCGAAATCGCCGGGGAAGGTCTGGACGTGGGACTGGGCCGCGCTGCCGGAGAGGGCGATCGCCGTTTCGACGCCGGGCTGGTCCGGCAACTCAACGATGGCCG
>CAZGYW010000137.1:0-2566 GCA_964530495.1 uncultured Anaerolineae bacterium | reverse complement strand
CCCCCCCCCCCCCCCCCCCCCCCCCCCCCCCCCCCCCCCCCATTTTAAGGACACGGCGACCACCGAGACCTACACTCTATCCTACACTCTTTCCCTACACGACGCTCTTCCGATCTAACTCAACGATGGCCGCCACCCGGCGCAGCCGTTCCAGATCGGTCGGGTCAAAGTCCAGCAGGACCACGCGGTGCGCAAACACGCCGCTGGCTTCGTCAACCGCCACGTCAGCGGCATCCGCTTCCAGTGCGGCGATGGCCGTCAGCCATTGCAGCGCCTTCTCTTCGTCAAAGTCCACCCCCAGCGCCTGCGCCGACTCCATGATCTGCTGCAGCGCATCGCGGGGAATGCGCGTATCCAGTGCATTATTCACAGGACATCCCCTCTTTCAACATAAACAGACAGAAACACTCTACAAACATCGCTTCATCATAGACGATCCGGCATGGCGTGGCAACTGCCCGCATGCTCGGTACTGTATCCATTTCGGTTGAAATAGGAAAAGACGCGAAACCCGGATAAGGTTTTGTTTGGAGCCAAAACAGACCCAGGGAATCGCGTCATGCTCAACACGCGGTTGTATCAAATCGTTTCTGGTGGAATTGCATCTGGTGACCCGATATGGCGGGCTGACCTTCTGGTTGCCCCGTGTCAGGTGTGCGTGTGGGGGGTAGCGTGGCAATACCGTTGTCAGTCGTCCAACCCTATCAACGGCTATTTGGGGGAGCTTGCCTGAGCGTGCCAATCGGATGATCCGCCGCCTGTTTCGGGCCGCAGGCGCTTTTCATTCCCCCACTGGCTTGCTCGCTGCCGTCGCTCGTGTCCTGCTTCCCTTCCGGCTCAGTTGTTCAACCGAAATGGACACACTGCCCAATACATTGACTGATCCCCTGGCCGGCTGTGGCCCAGGGGCCATTTACTGCGGGGTAAGAGGCAATGCCAGAGAAATCGGGGCAACCGGGGGAGGCAGTTCGCCATATGAAAGTTGTTATGATCTCACAAACTTTTCGCCGCTGCCTTGACACGCCTTACGCTTTCGCTTATCCTGACTCGTAGGATATTAACGCCAACCGATCATCATATTCTCATCACCGCAGCCGCTGATCCCACTGGCGTACCGCCTGCGGGGCGCTGAAAGTATCCCGGATTACCGCCCCCTTATTGCCGGGGGTTTTCGTTTATTTATGCCGCGTGACCGGGCCACAGGGGCCGGGTCCACCGCACGGAACGTTACAGGAAACCGCGATGTATACCGTCAAACGAGTCTGGATTGATCCCACCGAAGAACTGCGCGAAGGCAGTGTGGATGTGCTGGCCGAGATGGAAGACAACACCCTGTGGATGGCCCGCTTCGCCACCATTCCCTACCTGCAGGAGCAGATGAACTACGGCCTGGAAGTCAGCCGTGACCTCAGCAACACCCCCGCAGCGCGCTACGCCACCATCGAAACCCAGCATGTGATCGTCGAGCGCCTGGACATGAACATGATCGAGGACGTGATCGATAACCTGCTGGCCCTGGGCGTTTTTGAGAGCACGTTTGCCCGCGTCAGCGGCGACCTGTTCGGAGATTACCACCAGTCAAGCCACCCGGCTGCCGCGCGCTAACTGCCAGCCGTCAGAACGCCATCCCTGTTATGCTGCTTCGCCACGGCGTTGGGTGCCGTGGCGTTTTGCTGCATGGTGCGTGGAGACACGGGCAGTGTGCCCGCCTGGAATCCTGCGGAATTGACAAAACTCTGACAATGGAGCGGGGGCTAAGGACGTCCGGGCGGCAGCGGCACGGTTGTCCGGTGACTCGGACAGGCCTAGAATTCGCATAGCGGTCTGCTGTTGTTTACGGGGGAGGAAGCAATGATGAAGAAGTATGGGGCGGAGTTTTTCGGCACGTTCTGGCTGGTCCTCGGGGGGTGCGGCAGCGCAGTGCTCGCGGCCGCCTTCCCGGAACTGGGCATCGGGTTTGTGGGCGTCGCGCTGGCGTTCGGGCTGACGGTGCTGACCATGGCGTTCGCCATCGGGCACATCTCCGGCTGCCACCTGAATCCAGCGGTTTCGGTCGGTCTGTGGGTTGGCGGGCGGTTCCCGAGGAGGGAATTGCTTCCGTATATCGTGGCGCAGGTTCTGGGCGGGCTTGTGGCGGGCGGCGTTCTTTTCCTGATCGCGAGTGGCAAGGCCGGTTTTGACGTTGCAGGCGGGTTCGCCTCCAACGGCTACGGCGAGCACTCGCCGGGTGGGTATTCGCTCACCGCCGCGCTGATCACGGAGATCGTCATGACCATGATGTTCCTGCTCGTCATCATGGGCGCCACTGACAAACGCGCCCCGGCGGGCTTTGCGCCGATCGCGATTGGTCTGTGCCTGACCCTGATCCACCTGATCAGCATCCCGGTGACGAACACCTCCGTCAACCCGGCGCGCAGCACCGGCGTGGCGATCTTCGCAGGCGGATGGGCGATCGGGCAGTTGTGGCTGTTCTGGGTAGCGCCGATCATCGGCGGCGCGCTCGGCGCCGCGATCTACCGCTACTTCATCGGCTCGGAAAACGCGTAAACGCTACCGTCCGCGCACG
>CAZGYW010000136.1:0-6899 GCA_964530495.1 uncultured Anaerolineae bacterium | reverse complement strand
GCCCGTTCCTGGGCCTGCCCGTACAGGCGCGCATTCTCAATGGCGATTCCAGCCTGCGCGGCGATGTTGGTCAGCAGCCGTTTGTCCGCCTGGTTCAGCAGGCGTTCCGGGTCGCGGGAGGTGACCACGATCGCCCCCAGGGCGCGTTCCGGCCCCGGCAGCGGGACGCCCAGCCAGGAGTACACCTCCTCCTCCGGCGGGATGCGATTCATGACGGCGGCGGTCTGCGCCACGTTGCGCTCGATGAGCAGGGGCGCGCGCTGCTCGATGACGTAATCCAGCAGGCTGTTCCGGGCCGGGCGCGGCGGCAGGTCGATCCTGCGGCCGCCGGTCATCGTCAGCGGAAAGCGAATCTCGTGGCGGGCGGGGTCCAGCAGGGCCACGCTGAAATCCTCCACGTTGAGCAGGGTGGCCACCTGCCGGAAGATCGTCTCCAGCAGCGTGTTCAGGTCCAGGTTGGCGCGCAGTTCCTGGCTCACCACCGCGATTGAGGCCAGCTCCTCCACCTGCTGCTGGGTGTAAAAGCGCACGCGGCTGAGGCCGTACACCCCGCCGATGACCAGCACCATCCCGCCAATCAGAATCCCCAGGGAGAGGGTATCCAACTCCATGTAAACGACCGCGCTCAGGATGCCAAAGGGGATCGGGAGCACGATGATTCCGAGGATGGTTGGCCAGTTAGCGGCCAGCAGGCGGGTGAGCTTGCGATCTTCCAGGCGTGTGCGCAGCGCGAAGAACAGGACATACAGGCTGGCATAGGCCAGCGTGAAGATCGCCAGCGGGGCGAAGTCGCCCGCTTCCATGTACGTCAGCGGCAGGCGCCCACCGCCATGCGCGTACAGCACCGTCGCCACATACAGGCTCAACGTATGCTGGGCGACGCTGACGACCACGCTCGCCAGGCTGCGAATGGCGGACCGCAGCCCGACCCGGAGCAGCGCGCCGAGCGCGATCCCGCTGGCCGTCACCCACAGCGCTGCCGGCAGCGGCATCATCAGGACGGCCATGATCGTGAACAGGTGGGCAGGGCTGACCTCCCCGGCGGGGCTGAGCAGCACGCCCAGGGTGTTGGTCAGGGCGATGAGCAGGAACAGCAGCAGGCCGATGATGATCTGCTCCCGGTCCGCCAGATCGGGGCGCTGGAACAGGAGCAGGACCAGCGTAAGCCCGGCCAGAATCCAGGTGATGACGACACTCGAACGTTGGGTGTGCATGCGGCTCCGCCCGATGGCGCGCTGCCCACCGGCGACCACGCAGTCATCCTCAATCCCGGTGGGAATCGGGCTTACCTGCATGATACTCAGATGGGGTCAGATGGGCAAGGTGAAGGGGCAGGCCGCTTCACTTTCCGGCAAGCGGGGAATGGGTGGGATTGCCGGTGCCAATTCAGAACGGATTTCACAGATCGCGCGGATTCTGACGGATCAAACTGCCCTGGACTTCAGCCCTCAGCGAGTGCTCAGCGGGAATCAGACGGGCAGGGTGAAGTGGAAGGCCGCCCCGCCTTCCAGGCCCTCGTCCACCCAGATCCGGCCGCCATGCGCCTCAACGGCCAGCTTGCAGAAGCTGAGGCCCAGCCCCAGGCCGCGATGGCGGGGGACCGGCGGCTGGGTCAGGCCGGTGGCGAACTTCACGAACACCCGATCGCGCAGGTCGGGCGGCACGCCCGGCCCGCTGTCATCCACGGTGACCAGCAGCGTTTCCGCTTCCGCCAGGTAGCGCCCCAGCACCAGCACGCGCCCGCCGGACGGGGTGTAGTGCAGCGCGTTGTCGATCAGGTTGATGACCACCCGCTGAATCTTGTCCACATCCATGAAGGCCAGCGGCAGGTCGTCTTCTACCTCCATCGTCAGGCGGATGTTGTTTTCCTGCGCGCTGATGTCCAGGGTCTGGACGGCCTGGATAAGCGGCTCGATCAGCGCCGCCGAAGAGAGGTTCAGCGGCAGGTCACCGCTTTCCAGCCGGGCCACATCCAGCAGGCTGTTGACCAGGTCCAGCAGGCGGTCGGTGCTGCTGGCGGAAACGTCCATGACCTCCCGCATCAGGCCGAAGTCCGGTTCAGGATCGTCGATGATCTCGGCCAGCATCGACAGCCCGCCCCGGATGGACGTCAGAGGGCTGCGCAGGTCATGCACGATGGTGTGGGTCAGGTTATCGCGGGCCTGCTCCAGCTCGTGACGCTCGGTGATGTTGTGCCAGACGAACAGGCGGCCCACGACCTCGTTCTGCTCGTTAAGCACCGGGGCGCTTTCTTCCTCCAGGTAGACAGACTCGCCGTCCTTCTGCAGGCGCAGGGGGCGCGTCCGGTACAGGCGCTCGTCCTCCTGCAGGGCGCGCCAGGCCGCCAGCACCTGCCGGTAGTGGCGAAAGTCATCCGGCGCAAGCTGCTTCGCTGTTTTGCGCAGCACACGCAGGAGATTTTCGCCCTGGTAGGAGCGCAGCGGCGTATCCAGCAGCAGTTCGGCGGCCGGATTGGCCCGCAGCAGGCGCCCGTTGCGATCCACAAGCATCAGGCCGTCCCGCACCGTGTTGACGATGGTCTGCATCTGGTCGCGGCCCTCGCGGATTTCCTCCAGCAGGCGAACGCTGAGGATGGCCGCCGCGGCCTGGTTGGTCAGCAGCTCCAGAGCCCGAATCTCGTCCGGCCCGAGCTGGCTCATGTGCTTGACCGCCACATTGAGCACGCCGATCACGTCCTGCCCGTGCTTGAGCGGGATGCCCTGGATGCCCTCCACCTCGCGGTCCAGATAGGCGTGGGGTAACTCGCTGCGCAGCAGACGCTGAGGCAGCCCGGAGCGCGCCGTCCGGTAAGTGATGCCCTCCTGGCGCGGTGGATTGGCTTCAAAATCGCGGCGTCCATCCCGCCACAGGCTGGTCGCAAACCGCAGGAGATCCCTGGTCTGGTCGTAGAAGTAGATGCTCACGCTTTCCGCATCGACCATCACCCGCGCGGTCTGGCACACCGTGTCCAGCACGGTGGGCAGGTCGGACTGGCTGAGCAGCGCCACGGAATTGCGACGCAGCGCCTCCAGCACTTCGATCTGGCGCTGGCGCGACTCGAACAGCCGCACGCGCTCAATGGCGCTGGCGGCCTGGTTGGTGAGCAGCTCCAGGGCGCGCACTTCGCTTTCTCCCAGATAGCGCGGATCGCTGACGGCAACGTTCAGGGTGCCGACCGTATCGCCGCGATAAATCAGGGGGAAAACGCCGATACGCTGGGTAGGCACGTCGGGGAATCGCTCAAAATCGCTGCTGATCAGCGGCGCGCCCTGCCGGATCGCGGTGAAGGTCAGTCCGTTCGGGCGCGGGCGGGCAACCTCGACATTACGGTGGCCGTCGCTCCACAGGCTGGCGGCGAAGGCCAGTTCCTCCGTGGCCGGGTTATAGAAGTAGATGTGGATGTTGACGCCCTCCACCAGGCTGAGCGCCACCCGGCAGACCTGCTCCAGGACGGTATCCAGATCGTTAGCCTGCAGAAGGTCCAGCGACAGGATGCGGATCGCGTCCAGGATTTCCACCTGGCGCTCGTTGCTGGTGAACAGGCGGGCGCGGTTGATCGCCACCGCCGCGTGACCGGCCAGGCTCTGCACAAAGCGCACATGCGCCTGCGTGAAGTTGTTGAGCCGCCGGCTCTCCAGGCTCAGCACGCCCAGGATCTGGTCGTGGTACAGGATGGGCACCGCCATTTCGGAGGCGTAGCCCGCGCTGCCGCTGGGCGCGATATACAGCGGTGAGGTGCGCGTATCGCCCAGGACAAGCGCCTCGCGGGTGCGCATCGTCTCCCCGATCACGCCGTGGTGCATATCCGGCAGGTGGCGCTGGTGGAGCACATCGTTTTCCGCGAATTGCCAGGCGAGCTGCAGGCCCTCATCCGGCAGGACGAGGCCCATGCTCATGAAATCCGCGCCGGTCACCGTCTGGGCGGCCTGCAGGATGGTCTGGATGATCGCGTTTTCATCAATGCTGATCGAGATCATGCGCAGCACCCGTTCCAGGACGTTGATTTCCTGGACGCGGCTGGTCAGCTCGTGTTCCGTGAACTCGTAGAAGCGCGCATTCTCGATGGCGATAGACACCTGGCTGGCGATCGACTCGGCCAGCTCCACATCCGGGCCGCTGATCGGCTGGTCCTGCAGCTTGCCCAGCAGAAGCAGCCCGAGCGCGCCTTCCCGGCCCACCAGGGGCGTCAGCACCAGGCGCTGCAGCCCGCTGCGGGTGAAGACCTCCTGCAGCGCCGGGCTGAGGTCGCTATCGGAGGCAAGAAAAATCTGGGACCAGCGGTTGCGCAGTACCCGGTCAAATTCGGGCAGTGTGTCCAGCGGGCGCTGGATGTCGGGCGTGTTGACATAGCCCCGGGCGCGGTCGACCGCGTGCGCCTGCACCTTCAGTGTGTTGGAGTCGGGATCGAGCAGCGCCAGCGTGGTCGTCTCGAAATCAAGGACCTCGACCGTCCACTGCACGACGGACTGCGTGACCGTTTCCAGGGACAGGCTTTCCGTGAAAACACGGGCGGTCTCCGCCAGGTAGGCCAGGCGCCGCACGTTTTCCTGGGTTTCGGCGAAGAGCGCGGAATTCTCCGCGGCGATGGCCGCCTGGTTGGCCAGCATCTGCAGGAGCTGGCGCTCGTTGTCGCCGGGCGAATGCGGCGTATCGAACATCACCATCTGGAAGCCGACGACATCCCGCGCGGGGGAGAGGGTGCGCTCCATGCGCGGGTTGCGCATGGCGACAAACGGCACGATGGTGATGGCCCGCAGCCCGGCCGGGGTCAGCAGGGGGGCCAGCCAGTCCACCCGGCGGTCGGCGGCCAGATCATGGATGGTCACCCCGCGCGGCTGGCTGAGCAGCAGGTCCCAGCGCCCCTGCTCACCGGTCACCGATTCGGTCAGCTCCCGTTCGACCTCCGGCGCCAGGTTGGTGCTGTAGGCCACCCGGTAGGGCTGGCCGGGCCGCACCTGGACGAAGGCCGCGGCGCTGGTGGCGTGGCTCAGCGTGGCGGCCACGGTGCAGATGTGCTTGAGGATCTCGTCCAGTTCCAGGCTGGTGTTGATCACGCTGGAGGCGGTGTTGATGGCCACCAGTCCTTCCGCGTACTGCAGCGCGTCTTCACGGAGGGCCATGTTGTGCAGGGCGACGGCCGTCTGGGTGGCGATCGTCTCCAGCACGTGCTGTTCCGTGGAGCCGTAGGCCTCGCAGTTCGCCGGGTGGCGCGTGACAATCGCCCCGTAGAGCTGGTCGTGAAACAGGATCGGCACCCCCAGGAATGACCCGCAATACCCTTCGGCTTCACCGGGGGGCAGGCTGCTGGCGTCGCAGGTGGCGCCCTGCGCGTTGTTCAGGCGCAGGCTCGTTTTGCGGGTGAGCACGCTTGTCAGCGGGCCGGCGCCCCGGGTGCAGGGCGGCCAATCCTCGCGCTGGCCCTGGCGAATCACCAGCGGAAAACGGATCGTGTCCCCGGCCGCCTCCGGCACGGCGACGTAAAACAGCGGGATGTCCATCAGGCGGTGGACCTGGCTGTAGACCAGCTGGAACAATTCCTCCCGGGAGCGGGCGGAGGCCAGGGCCTTGCTGGTGATGTTCAGCAGCGTGAGCTTGTCAATGTGGTGGTTGAGCGCGGCGCGAGAGAGGATCACGATGCGCAGCGCCAGCGCCGCCAGGAAGAGCAGCGCCATGCCCAGCGCCAGGCCGAGCGTGGTGCCCTGGTGGTATTCGTAGGCGAGCAGGATGCCCGCGATGGCGAGCAGGACCTCCAGCGTCATGCGGTAAAAGATGCCGTAGGCCCTTTCCAGCCGGGTTGCTGCCCCCGGTTCGCGCCCCAGCCACAGGCGGATCAGCACGTCGCGCACGGCCAGCGCGGTCACCAGCAGCGCCAGCAGTTGCGGCAGAGTCGCCGGCGCCAGGGCGTCAAGCGGCGCGCTGCCTCCCACCATGCTGTAGACTACGCTTCCGGCCAGCAGGCCCGCGCCCACCGCCAGAAGGTCGCGCCCGGCGCGGCGCAGGGTCGGCTCCAGTCCCTGGCGGGTGGCTGCTCTCGCCGGGCCTGAGCCAACCAGGAAATGCAGGAGCGCGGCCAACCCGGTGCCCGCCACCAGCAGGGCCAGGGCGGCGCCCAGGTCGAAGGCCAGGTAGATGCCCAGCACGGGCATGAACAGCCCGATGGTGTCATTCGCGGCCGCGCTGGCACTGACGGTGTTCAGGTTGAAGAGTACGTAGAGGAACAGGCAGCTCACCCAGACGGTCCAGGCGGCCGGTGCATCTGCCGGTGAGACGAAGGGGATCAGCAGGGCGAACAGGCACCCCACGATTACCAGCGCCAGGTACCAGCGCCGGAAGACATCGCGGGAGAGGGACAGCGAGAGTCGCGAGGGCGTGAAGTCAGTCACGAGGCCTCCCGATTCCGTGCCGCGCACCATACTGACCAGGAATAATAGCCACGCATGCGTAGGGCCAGGCCCAGGCCGCCCGGCGGGTTAACCGATAAAAAGAAGCACGGGATAAGTTCCCGGATAAGTAGGTCTAATTCAGCCCACCGGATCAATAGAAGTATAACATAGAGTTAAGAATCGAGCAATTAGTGCGTTTCTTGCAGCATTGTATCAATTTTCACTTAATTAATAGGGGTCGATTAGCGGTCATTTACGAAGCAGGGTAACATTTTCATTGCGCAGGACGGTCACCCCCCTGCTTCCGACACAAAGCCATACCGCCCCAACCAGGCAATCAGTTGATCGCCGCTCGGCTCGGTCAGCAGCGGGCCGCGATCCACGCCACGCGGGCTGCTGCCGGCCGGGAGCGTCTCCGGCGCGGTATGCGGCCGGTCCTCGCCCGGATGCGCCACGACCAGTGTCGGCACGGAGAGGTACCCGACCGTCGCCAGCAGCCACTCGCGGGCCGCCGGG
>CAZGYW010000135.1:5123-6951 GCA_964530495.1 uncultured Anaerolineae bacterium | reverse complement strand
TCTCCGGCGGCGTGTTCGACGGCCTGTACAACGTGGAAGGCGGCATCGACCAGATCCTGCCGGTGGATGCCTATGTGCCCGGCTGCCCGCCGCGCCCGGAAGCCATTATCGACGGGGTGGTCAAGCTGCTCGGCAGCCTGCAGACCCCGGCCAGCCCCGCGCCGTCCGCACCGGAGGAGAAGTGAGCATGATCGCTCAGGAACTGCTGGATGCCGCTGGAGCGCTGCTCCAGCCCTGGATCACGGAAAGCAACGCCCCGGAAGAAGGCCGCCTGGACGTCCGGCTGGCCGCCGCCGACCTGCCGGAGGCGGTCAAGGCTCTGCAGGATGCTACCTGGGGCTACCTCTCGGCCATCACCGGCCTGGATCACGGGCCGGAGGGCGGCTACATGGAGGCGCTCTACCACTTCTGCAACGGCGCGGCCGTCCTGACGCTTCGCATCAGGCTGGGGCGGGAGGCGCCGACCGTCCCGACGCTGTGCGACGTGATCCCATCGGCCAGCTTCTTCGAGCGCGAGCTGCTGGAGATGTTCGGCGTGACCATTGTGGGCACGCCCAACACCGACCACCTCTACCTGCCCGATGACTGGCCGGACGGCGTGTACCCGCTGCGCAAGGATTTCGACATGGCCCAGCTCAAGGCTGAGAACTGACAGGGAAAGACGATGCCAAAGACAGCCCAGAAAGTCGTCACCAACAAAGGCGAGCGTTTCATCATCCCGATTGGCCCGCAGCACCCCGCCCTTAAGGAGCCGGGTCACTTCGAATTTACCGTCGATGGCGAGACGGTGATTGACGCCACCATCCGGCTCGGCTACGTGCACCGCGGCATCGAAAAAGGCACGGAAAGCCGCAACTGGGTGCAGAACATGTACCTGCTGGAGCGCATCTGCGGCATCTGCTCCCACACCCACGCCATGACCTACTGCCAGGGCGTGGAGAAGCTGGCCGGGGTGGAAGTGCCGCCGCGCGCGCAGTGGATCCGCCTGATCATGGCCGAGCTGGAGCGCATCCACAGCCACATGCTGTGGCTGGGCGTGGCCGCCCACGAAGCGGGCTTCGACACGCTGTTCATGTACTCCTGGCGCGACCGCGAGACGGTCATGGACCTGCTGGAACTGCTCAGCGGCAACCGGGTCAACTACTCCGCCAACCTGCTGGGCGGCGTCAAGTTCGACATCTCGCCGGAGCAGGCGGAGGACATCCGCAAGGGTCTGGTCTTCATCCGGGAGCGCAACGCGCACTACCTGAACGTGGTCATGCAGGACATGATGATGCTCGGCCGCACGCGCGGCGTGGGCATCATGCCCTACGAGCAGGCGCTCAAGCTGGGCGCGATCGGGCCGATGGCCCGCGCCTCCGGCGTGGCGCGTGACGTGCGCCTGGACGCCCCGTATGGCGCGTACCGGACGATCACGCCAACCCTGATCCTGGAGCAGGCCGGGGACCTGGAAGCGCGCTTCGTGGTGCGCCTGCGCGAAATTGACGATAGCTGCCGCATGATCAACGAGGCGCTGGATACCCTGCCGGAGGGCGAACTGACCGTTCGGATGCCGCGCCGCGTCAAGGAAGGCGAGACGATCAGCCGGGTGGAGGCCCCGCGCGGGGAGGCGTTCTACTTCATCCGCAGCAATGGCAGCGATATGCCGGAGCGCATCAAGGTGCGGACACCCACCATCTGCAACTTCGGCACGGTCCTGCCGCTGGCCAAAGGGCTGCAACTGGCCGATATGCCCATGATCCTGGTGGGAATCGACCCGTGCTTCTCCTGCAACGACCGGATGGTCAGCCTGAAGCAGGATGGCGAAACAACCGCCTGGACCTGGAAT
>CAZGYW010000135.1:0-5023 GCA_964530495.1 uncultured Anaerolineae bacterium | reverse complement strand
GTGGGCCTGCCGCTGGTGGCGCTGGCCGGGGCGCTGACCTCCGCGCTGTACGTGCCGCTGTTCGGGCTGGCGCCGAGCTACAGCTTCGCCGGTGACCTGGTCGTGACCGTCTACCTGCTCAGCCTGCTGACGCTGTGCATGGGCCTGGCCGGGGCCAACACGCTCGGCCGCTTCTCGATCATTGGCGCCACGCGCACGCTGACCCAGCTCTTCTCCTACGAAGCGCCGTTCATGCTGGCCCTGCTGGCCCCGGCCTTCGTGACCCAGTCCTGGCAGATCAGCACGATCAACGAGCACGCCATGACGCACTGGTTCATCATCAGCCAGCCGATCGGGTTTGTGGTGGCGCTCATCGGCCTGATGGGTAAACTGGAGTTGCCCCCCTTTGACGCGCCGGAAGCCGAGACCGAGATCGTGGCGGGCGCGATGACGGAATACAGCGGGCGCGGGCTGGCCCTCTTTCACCTCGGCAAAGGGGTGGAGATGGTCGTCGGCCTGACGCTGGTGGCCGCTTTTTACCTGGGCGGCGTGTCGAACCCGCTGGACTGGGCGCTCAAGACGCTGGCGCTGCTGGTGGTGATCGTCGTCATCCAGGCCCTGATGACCCGCCTGCGCATCGAGCAGACGGTTGGATTGTGGTGGCGCTGGGGCGCGGTGCTGGTCCTGGTCCAATTGTTGATTCAGATTGTGTGGGAGGTAGCGGCCGTATGAAACTCGGCGTGATGATCAAAGATGTGCTCGCTTCAGCCTTCAAGCGCCCCATCACGGAGCAGTATCCGTTCGAGCGCAAGGCAGCGCCGATCCAGCTGCGCGGCAAGCTGCTGTGGAACCGCGAGTCGTGCACCGGCTGCGGCCTGTGCGCCAAGGACTGCCCGGCTAACGCGATCGAGGTGATCGTGATCGACCGCAAGGCCAGGCAATTTGTGTTCAACTACAAGGTGGATCACTGCCTGTTCTGCGCGCAGTGCGTGTTTAGCTGCCGCCAGGGCTGCCTGCAGATGCAGCCGGAGGTCTGGGAGCTGGCCGCGCTGAATCGTGACGGGTATGACGTCAATTACGGAGCCGAAGCTGATGTCAACGCCTACCTGGCAGGAACTGTTCCAGGCAGCGATGAACCGGCGACCCCGGCCAGGGCTGCCGCCCGGCCCAAACCCGCCATCGAGCCTGCCAGCGCCGATCGCTGACGCGCGGCCGCGCACCGTCATTCTGGGAATCGGCAACGAGACCGGCGGGGATGATGCCGCCGGTCTCGCTGTTGTGCGGGCCTTGCTCCCCCGCCTGGCCGGGCGCGAGGATGCGCTCGTGATCGATGGCGGGGCCGCGCCGGAGAACTTCACCGGGCCGGTGCGCCGCTTCCGGCCCGACCTCGTGATCCTGGTGGACGCCGCGCAGATGGACGATCTGCCGGGCACGATCCGCTGGCTGGACTGGACGCAGACCGAGGGCCTGAGCGCCTCCACCCACACCCTGCCGCCGCACATGCTGGCCCGCTACCTGGTGGCGGAAACCGGCTGCGCGCTGGGCGTGATCGGCATCCAGCCCGCGCAGAACGCGTTCGGCGCGCCGCTCTCCCCGGCGGTGGAAGCCGCCGTGGCGGAGATCGTCACCACCCTCGCCGCCGCACTCTAAAATATGGGGCACGGAAAACAACAACAGGGCACGGATTTGCACGGATTAAACACTGATTTTCACGGATAAAGCCTTTGAAAAAAGAATCCGTGAAACTCCGTGACAAATCCGCGAAAATCCGTGCCCTATGTTTTTGCACTATAATGAAGGCGTTGCGAGCCGTTATGGCGAAAGGGTGTCCGCTGTGGAAAAACCACCATTCCGATTCAAACGGGTGCTGCTCATCGCCCTGCTGGCGCTGATCGTGGTCATGATCGGCCTGGTCATGCTGATCAACTACCTGCCGGTCGCGCCGGGCACTTTTGATGCGGTGCAGATCAGCGCCACCCTCGACCCCACGATCACCACCACCGAGGTCTCAACGTTCGAGGTGACATCGGCCATGGTCGATACCACGCTGCACCTCACCCTCACGGTGGAGGGCGGCGCCGCCGGATGGACGCTGACCGATCCGGCCGGCACGGTGCAGTGGGAGGGGGAGCTGGCGGCCGGCCAGAGCCTGGATGAGATTCGCTCGTTCGCCCCGGTGGTCGGGCTGTGGACGCTGGCCCTCGATTTTGGGGAAGCCAGCGGTGAGTACGCGGTGGAGTGGCACGGCATCCGCTGAGGCGTGCTACCCTTCCGCTGAACGGCGCAACGGCTGGCGCTGCCCGTACGTCAGGGAGCGCCAGACCCACTCCAGCGGCCCGTAACGGAAGCGGCGCAGCCACCACGCGCTGAGCGCGACCTGGGCCAGGTAGATGCCGGGTGCGATCGCCATCAGGCCGGCCAGGGGCACTCGCTCGTACAGCCCCAGCCCAAACCCGTAGAACAGCCAGGCACAGATCACCGACTGCAGGATGTAGTGGGTGAGCGCCATGCGTCCCACGCCAGCCAGCCAGTCGAAAATTCTGGCCGTGGGATGCTTCAGAAAGGCCAGCGCCACCCCGCTGACATACACCGCCGCCAGGAGGATGGCCCCGCTGACTGTGCCCAGGGTCCACAGCCAGTCACGCCCGGTAATTGCCGCCCCCACCAGCATGGCCAGCCCCAGCCCCAGCCCGCCCACGAAGACTCCCCTGAGCGCGGCGCGCCGGTCGGCTAACTGCTCAAAGAAGCGCCGGCGGCCCAGCAGCAGGCCCAGCAGGAACAGCGCCATCACTGCCGGCCCCTGGATGAGGGCCGTATCCAGCAGTGTCTGCGCCAGGATCGCGCCGTGGAAGCGCACAACCTCCGCGAAATGCGGGCTGGTGTAGGCGGCCCGCGCTTCCGGGATGATGCTGGCTGGTATCACAGCCACCGCGGGATCGAACTGCCACCACTTGATCAGGAAGGCCGCCACCAGGAAGAAGGCCGCCCAGATCACAAGTGTGCGATCCGACCGCCGGCGGAACAGCAGCAGGACGAACCCCAGCAGCGCATACAGGCGCAGGATGTCAAACGGCCACAGCAGCAGGGCGTGCAGCAGCCCGATCGCAAACAGGATGGCCAGGCGGCGCGGGTAGAAGGCGCGGATGTCCTGCCCCCTGGCTTCCGCGCGCATGAACTGTAGCGCAAACCCCAGCCCGAACAGGAAGGCGAAGATGCTGTAGAACTTGTCGGCGGCCAGGATCGTGATCAGCTGGTCGGTGAGGGTATCCAGCGCGCCTGTGTACGAAAACTCATACCCGGGAAAGATCGAGGGGTACGCGAACCCGACGATATTGACGATCAGGATGCCAAACACCGCGACTCCGCGCAGAACATCCAGAATCTGGATGCGCTCGCGCTGCTGCGTGGGTGTGAGGGCGGCGGCAGGCGCCGGCGGATGCGTGGGCTGTGATGGCATGCGAAGGCTCCTGCTGGATGGATGGCTGTTGACGCGCGGACTTTTCATCCAGGTAGCAGTGTATTGTAGTCATGGTTCGCGCCGTGGGGTGGGTAGGCCATTAGTCCTACCCGCTTTAACCGCATCCCTGGCCCGGCAGTCCACCGATCACCCCTAACAAAAGGGGGGAACTCCTCACCCCCTTTGGACGTACTATGAGATAGAAGGGTTATGGAGGGGGAAACACGATGAGTACGCGGTTGTTGTTCAAGATTCTGTTTGTGATTGGATTCGTGGCGGCGGCGGTCATCCGCGCCCGGGCGGTGCGCGGGACCGGGCGCAAGCGCGGCCTGCCGGAAGACCCGGCCGAGCGGGCGCTGCTGCTCCTGAACTTTGTGGGGATGCAGGTCCTGCCGCTGCTCTACCTGGTGACGCCCTGGCTGGACTTCGCCAACTACGACCTGCCGGCGCTCTGGGGCTGGGTGGGGGTGGCCCTGTTTGCGCTCGCCCAGTGGATCATCTGGCGCTCGCACGCCGACCTGGGCCGCAACTGGACGATGGCGCCGGAGGTCGGGGAGGCGCACCGGCTGGTGACGGAGGGCGTGTACCGCCACGTCCGTCACCCGATGTACAGCGGCCACCTGCTGTGGGCGCTGGCCCAGCCGCTTTTGCTGTGGAACTGGCTGGCCGGGTTCGGCTACCTGGCGGCCAGCCTCGCGCTCGTGGTGGTGCGCATCCCGCGTGAAGAGCGCATGATGCTGGCCCACTTCGGGGATGCCTACGCGGCTTACCAGGGGCGCACCGGCGCGCTGCTGCCGCGCTGGCGCGAGTAGGGCAAAGGAGGGGGGGATGGCCTCGCGAGTGTGCGCGTTGATCACCGGGCTGCTCCTGCTGGCGACCGTGATGCTGCTGATCCTGCTGGTCACGCCGCTGGTGCGGTGAGGCGGCGCGTCCGCCGGGCGCCATGAAACTATCAACAGGCCCGCTAAAGGAGTTGCTGTGGTCGGAACACAGCGCCTCCAGCGGGCCTGTGTGGATCAAGAAGGATGCGTTAGCCCCCGGCTCAAATTCCGGCGCGGGACGTGCCCGCCGCCAGCAGATCGGCGCTCAGGCGGCGCGCCTCCGCCACCACCGCTTCGATGCGTTCCCGGCAGGCGGCGGCCGCCGGGTCATCCGGCAGGCTGTTGACGTTGATCCGCACGTTGAGGGCCGCGATCTCCACCGCCGCCAGCGCCATGTGAATGCCCGCCATACCATCCGAGATCGCGTTGAGGTTGCCGCCCGCCACCGTCTCGCCCGCCAGCTTCATGGCCTCCAGCGCGGTTTCCGCCACGCGCAGCGGCACTTCCGCCGCGCCCAGGGTAGCCCGCGCGATCGCCGCCGCCCGGCCGGGGTCTTCTTTCGCCAGCTTGAAGGCGTCCATCACGGCGCTGAAGGCGGCCACGTCCTCCCGGATGCCAGCCAGCAACTGCCCGCGCAGCGCCTCCGCCTGCGCCGCGATCGCCGCCATGCGGGGTTCCACCTCGGCGTACTTCTTGCGGCCCACCGTCAGCCGGGCGACCATCTCCGCCAGGCCCGCGGCCAGCGCCCCGGCCGCCGCCGCCACCG
>CAZGYW010000134.1:0-7002 GCA_964530495.1 uncultured Anaerolineae bacterium | reverse complement strand
CGTCATCCACCGTCACGGGCACAGCGGTGGTCTGGTGAAGCTGGTGCAGCGCGGCAATTGCCGCCCGGTGCAGGGCCTGTTCCGCCGTGCGGTCATGGAGCAGCAAGCGCCCTTCCCGCCCCGGCAGGGCGCGTTCCACGAAATACGCCTGCCCGTCGATCGTGCCCTGCCCCAGCACTTCCGGCGCCAGCCGCAGCCAGCGGCGCAGGCGTGGGTCAGCCGCCAGGCGATCCAGCGCCCCCGCCTGCTGATGCAGGCTCTGCGTCCCCGCAGCCGTACGTGGCAGCTTGAGGACGGCGGCGGGCGCACCCCCCGCCGGGCCGAGCGCGATGATCACGGTGCTGGTCAGCGTCCATTCGGCGCGCTGAACCTGCCAGGTCGCCGGGGCCGGCAGGTCAGGCCGGGCGGGAAGGCGCTCCAGAATGGCGGGCACCAGCGCCAGGCTGCGGCTCAGGTCGTCGCGGTGCGCCCAGCGCCGCCAGGTTTTGCCCAGGCGGGGCATCAGGCGCAGGGTCAGGGCGGGCAGCGCGGTCATGAGGGCCTCCGGGCGGCGAAGGCCAGCACGCGCCGCGCCAGCGGCCAGCGGGCCAGCTCCGGGAACATCTTCTCCACGTTCAGCGCCGGCCAGCTGATCGCCAGCACGATCAGGCTGCCGACCGCGCCCAGTGGCAGCGCGACCCACAGGCTGGGCGGCAGCGCCATTTGCAGCGCCAGCAGCGCCAGGGCGATCACCACCACTGAGCCGTACGCGGCCAGGTAACGCCCCTTGAACAGCGCAATCCCGGTGTAGCGGTACAGCCCGTACTGCTTGAGCAGGTTGTGGGCGAAGAGCGTCGCCGCGGAACCCACCGCCGCACCGAGCGGCCCCCAGCGCGGGATCAGGATCAGGTTGACAACCACGTTCAGCACCGCCGCACTTACATCCACCAGCACCGTGAAGCGCAGCCGGCCGTAGACTTTGAGCGTCAGGCCGTTGAAGCCCAGCGCCGTGTGGAAGAAATATCCGAACGAGAGCAGGGCCATGATCGGCACCGCGTCAGCGTAGCGCGCCCCGTACAGGGTCAGGGTCATCGCCTGCGCAAAGCTGAAGGTCATCAGGAAGATCGGCACGGAGAGGACCGTCATCCACAGCGCAGTCTGCCAGTAAAGGTCGGCCAGCTCGCGGTGCTCGGCGCGGGCGTACAGCCGCGCGGCCAGCGGCGTGAACAGCAGGGCAAAGGTCAGGATCACGCCCTGGTTCAGGCGCGCCACCGGCAGCACCGACCGGAAGACCGCCACCGCCTCGGTATCATGGAAGTAACCCAGCAGCACGGCATCCGACGATTCGATCAGCAGCCAGACCAACACCGAGGCCAGCAGCGGCACCGCGAAGCTGAAAATCTCGCGGACCGGGTACGTCACGTCGCGGAAGTGCAGGCCGTCCAGCAGGCCCTGCTCGCGCAGGATGCGAGCGAACATCACGGCGTACAGCCCCACGCCCACCACGCTGATCGCCAGGTAGCCCTGGGCCAGGAAGGCGGCGTCCGCCTGGAGCGCGGTCAGGAGCAGGACCAGTCCCAGGCGCAGCCCCGGCGTCAGGATCGACTGCCGGAAGAAGATCACGCGCGGGTTGGCGAAGGCCGCGAACAGGTTGGTGAACAGCCCGTCCAGCGCCTCCACCGGAATCAGGAAAGCCAGGATGGTCAGCAGCAGCAGGGCCTGCGGGTCATCGGTGGGCGTCAGCCCGAAGACCGTGACGGCCAGGGCGATGGCGACCGCGATCAGCGCGCCCAGCCCGATCACCACGCCAAAGGACATGATCATCGCGCCGACGATCGCCGGCCGCCGCCCATTTTCCCGGTAGACCGGGATGTAACGGGAGAGCGTATCCGGCAGGCCGAACATGGCAATGCCCTTGAACAGCAGCGCAATCGACAGCGCGTAGCTGAACGCGCCGTAATCGGCCCTGGTCAGGTAGCGAACGAGCAGGACCTGCGCGCCGAACTCCATGAGCTGGGCCAGCAGCTTGCCGACGAGCAGCAGGCTGGAACCGCGAATGTGGCGCGCGGTCGATTCCTGCGAAGCAGCCGGCTGGGCCGGGATGGGCTGGGCCGCCAGAGGTGGGGCGATGTTCATGCCGCGCTCCTTCCGGGCAGGGCCGCGCGCCGCGCCTGGAGGCGGGCGACCACGTCCGCCGCCACCGCATCCACCGGACGCGCGCCGTCCACCACCGTCACGCCCGGCAGCGTCGCCGCCAGCGCCAGGTAGTCCTGCCGCTCGGCTTCCAGATGCTCCGGCGAATGCTCCCCCTTGCGGGCGAACATCACCGCGCCGGGCACGTCCAGCACCAGCACCATGTCAGGCGCGGGCAGGGCATGGGCGCGCACCCAACGGGACAGCCGTTGCGCCAGGGTCAGCGGCTTGCGCGGTGGCAGCAGCGCGTCATAGGTGTAGCGGTCGAAGATCACCAGCCGCCCCTGACTCTTATGGAAGAGCCCGACGGCGTAGTGCCACCACAGCACCAGGAAGAACACCGGGATGCGCAGCGCCGGGATCGGCATGCGCCGCGCCAGCGGCACGCGCTCCAGGTTGAGGCCCATGTACAGCGTCCGCACCGGGACGTCAAAGCGCGCTTCCACCGCCGTGACAAGCGTGGACTTGCCCGCGCCATCCGGCCCGAGCAGGGCGACCGTCAGCCCGCGCCGGGAAGCAACCTGACTGGAGAAGAGGCGGGTCATCGTCATCGGGACTCCCCTTCCACCGGGAGCAGCTCGCCCGCCGGGACGTGAACGTCACCCGTCGACCGGGTCACGGCGCGGTACAGGGCGTGCAGGTTGGCGGCGCAGTCATCCCAGGTCGGCAGGTGGATCTGCACGGAAGTGCGGCGGCCGGCCATGCGTTCCAGCACGGCGCGGGCGATCGGCTCCGGCCCCGCCTCCGGCGCGACCGCCGTCACGCCGGGGTAGCGGGCCAGGTCGCGTAGCGCCGAGCCATCCGCCACCACCGCCGGGCAGCCCACCGCCAGCGCCTCGGTGATGCCCAGCCCCTGCGACTCGTACTCACTGAGCAGCACGGCCACCCCCGCCGAAGCGAACAGGCGGGCCATCGCTTCCCGGTCGCTGCCGGGGATCGTGCCGATCTCAATCCGGTCGGCCACGCCCAGCCGTGCCGCCAGGGCGCGCAGCTCGCCTTCATACGGCCCGCCGCCCAGAATCCGCAGGTGCGCGTCCGGACGCCCGGCGATGATTGCAGGCAGCGCCGCGATCAGGTGCTGGTGGCCCTTGTAGCGTTCCAGCCGCCCGACCGCCACGATCAGGTCGGGGTCAACCGCCACACGCTCGGTGATGCGGGGCAGGTTGGAGCCGTTCGGGATCACGCTGAACTGCTCCGCCGGGAGCCTGAGCTGATCTTCAAAGAAGCGCGCCTCAAAGGGCGACACGGCGACCAGCCGCCGGGCGTCAGCTAGCAGCGGGCGGAGCAGCGCCCACTGCGCCCCGCGCAGGCGGTTGCGCCCGGCTGAGGAGTGGCCGCCGCTGTGCAGGGTGACGACATACGGCAGCCCGGCGCGCCGCGCCGCGAGCATCGCCAGCGGGGCGACCAGGGTGTGGTAGCCCTGCACGTGGACGACATCCCATTCCCCGCCCGTGATGGTCCGGTACAGGCCGGGGGCGAAGTAGTAGTCGCGCTCGGCGGGCCAGGCCCGCACCCGCCGGATCTGCACGCCCTCCGCCGCCTCGGCGCGGGGCAGCGCCCCACCCGGATCGGTGGTGAGCACGGTCACGGCAGCGCCGCGCGCGGCCAGCCGGCGCGCCACTTCGTGGACGTGCAGCTCGGTGCCACCTATAAATGGAAAATAGCGGGCCGTGACCATCAGGACCCGCAGCGTCTCAGGCTGTTCCAGTACAGAATCAGTCATACTCTTGTCCAGACGATAAGCACAGTTCGACTCAATAAGATCACAACCCCGCGTCCGCTCCGGCCAGGTCAACCCGGGACCCACCCTGCCGCCGTTCGATCCACCACTGGCGCAGCGTGCCCACGCCATACCCGGTCGCGGTCAGAGCCAGCCCACCGGCAATCGCGGCCGCCCGGCCCAGGCCGCCGACCTCGCCCCGCCGGATCGTGTCCGCCAGCCCGCGCAAAACGCCCGCGGGCAGCGTCCGCAGGGTGTAGCTCCGCTCGCTGGCCAGGCCGTCGCCCGCGCCAACGAAACGCGCCACCTGCGCCTTGGAGAGTCCCTCCGCGTAGCAGCGCGACCGGAAGTACGTTACCGTCCCGCGCCTGGCCGGCACGGCGTGGTGCACCCGCGCGCCCGGCTCATACAGGAAGCGGCCTCCGCGCCAGTGCTGGCTGGCCCGGATGCACAGCTCGGTTTCCTCGCAGCCCAGCGGGATCACGCCGATGCGCCCCATCCCGTTGCGGAACAGGCCGACCGCGCTGAACACCTCCCGACGCAAGGACATGTTGCAGCCGATCAGGTTGCGGATCGGGGCGGTCGTCTCCGGCAGGCCGCGGTACGTGCAGCCCACCACCCAGTTGAACTCGTCCGGGAACCAGGCCGGCTGGCCCGCCAGCCAGCGCGGCACGATCGCGCCGCCGACGCCGATCACGTCCGGGTCGGCGTAGCCCGCAGCCAGGCGGCGTAGCCAGTCCGGCTCGGCGACGGCGTCCTCATCCATGAACGCGATCACGTCCCCACGCGCGACGGCGATGCCCGTGTTACGCGCGCCGGAGAGTCCGCGCTCGTCGGTGTTGGCGATCACCGTGGCCGGGAGGCTGGCCTGGGCACGGGCCAGCAGCGCCGGGTTGTGATCGATGACCACGATGATCTCCAGCGGAAGGAGGGTCTGGCGGCGCACCGAGTCAACGGCGGCCACCAGATCCCCCCAGCGCTCTTCCGTATAGGCGCAGATCAGGACCGAGATCGAAGGCGAAGGCATCGCGGCTACTCGGCCAGGGCCGGCTCGGCCTGCGGCGCGCCCACCGCCACGCTGCCCCGGTTCCAGCGCTCGCGCATGATGGTCTTGAGCACGCGCCAGCCATCCGGGAAGGTCTGCAGGTGGCTTTCGCCGTGAATGCGCGGCGACTCAAAGCTGGGCACTTCCGCCACGCGCAGCCCGGCATCCAGCACGCGCAGGTTCATCAGCGTCTCGATCTCGAAGCCGTCGGCGTCCAGCGCCAGGCGCGGCACAACCCGCGTCCAGAAGGCGTTGTAGCCGTAGCACAGGTCAGAGTAGCGGCAGCCAAACAGCACGCGCACGGTCATCAGCAGGCCCCAGTTGCCAAAGCGGCGGTACCATTCCATGTCGGCGGTGCCGCCCCCCTGCAGGAAACGCGAGCCTTTGACGAAGTCCGCGCCGGAGAGCAGCGGCCCGACATACTGCGGGATTTCGCCCGGGTCGGTGGAGCCGTCGGCATCCAGCATGACGATGATATCCCCCTGCACGGCGGCAAAGCCGCTGCGCAGCGCCGCGCCCTTGCCGCGCCCTTCCTGCATCACCACCCGGATGTCCGGCATGAGCTGGCGGGCGACCTCAATCGTGTTGTCGGTGGAATGCCCGTCCACCAGCACCACCTCGAACACCCAGCTCGGGATGCGGGGCAGCACGTGGGGCAGGTTCTCCGCCTCGTTGAGGGTGGGGATAACCACGGAGATCTTGACGTCGGTGAAGAATTCGGGACGAGCCGTGGCCGGGCGCTGCGGGCCGGGCGCGTCATTCCAGTGTGACTTGTTAACCAGCGACGAGAGTGAGAGTGCCATGATGGTTACCTCTATAAATAGAACGGGCTGTGGGTCTGCCCGTTTGCCACTAAAACGACGTCACCGTTACTTAACTTTTACGATATCTTTCATCTGATTTCGATGAAGAGCTTAACCGCGGTTTAACCCGCCCTCAACCTCTATGAAACTCTTACTTACTCGGTGACATTGCTAACTGTACCACATCGAGGTCACGCGTCAATCGCAGCGCCGGTCGCAAAAAGTCGCAAATAGATGATTTTTATCCGCATTGTACTGGCGGGGTTGTTAACCTTGCACGATCAAAACGTTAACAACAGGCGCGCTGTCGCTCAGACTGCAGAAGATTCGGCAACTGGCTGGAAGAGATACCCCTCCCCGGCCACCGTCTGGATGTGGCAGGGCGTGCGCGGATCGGCCTCGATCTTGCGCCGCAGGCGGTAGACCAGGTTCTTCAGCCGGGTGTCGTCGGCTTCCCCGGTGTAGCCCCACAACTCGTCCACCAGCCGCTCGTAAGCCAGCACCTGGCCGGAACGGCTCATCATAAAGCGCAGCAGGGCGTATTCCAGGCCTGTCAGGTGGACGCTTGCCCCGCTGTCCAGAACCACCGCGCGCCGGGTGGCATCCAGGCGCAGCCCGGCCACATGGCCGTTGCCGTTGGGACTGGCGGTCCGCTCACGGCGCAGCCAGGCCGCCACCTTCACCTCCAGCAGCGCCGGGCTGATCGGCTTCACGATGCACTCGTCCACCCCGGCCCGGTAGACTTCCAGTGCGAAGCCTTCGTCCGCCACCGGCGCCAGGAGCAGGATCGGCCGCGTGGAGCGCGCGCGCAGCGCCCGGCACAGGGCCAGCGCCTCCTCGCCCAGCGCATAGACATCCAGCAGGGCCAGGTCGAAATCGTGATCGGCCAGGTCGTGCCAGCCCGTTTTGTACAGCGGCGCCTGGAACACCGTCATGCCCTGCCGCTGCAGCGCGAACGTCCAGACTTCGCCGGACTCCACCCTGTCGCTCACCATCAGTACGTGCATCCCTGTTCCCCTCATCTATATACTGCCGGGCATCACGCCGCCGGACTGCCGCCGCGGGCGGCAGCTCCCCTCGCTGCCACCCGCCACCCGGCCGGCGCGTTGCCGCCTTATTGAATAGTTAGCATACGAATTACATTCCCACATTGTAGCATGTATTCGATAAATCCGGTCGAGTTTTCACAAAGATTCACAACTCTGCCCCCGCCGCCCATATTCGGGATTGCATTCGCCGGATTTTCGCGTATACTGGCACCC
>CAZGYW010000133.1:0-7006 GCA_964530495.1 uncultured Anaerolineae bacterium | reverse complement strand
GGAGGCGACCAGCAGTGTTTGCGGGGCGCGCTGCAGGAACTGGATCAGCCGCCGCCGGGCGCGCAGGTCCAGGTTGGCGTCCGGCTCGTCGCAGATCAGCAGCCGCGGCTGCATGGCCAGCACGCTGGCGATGGACACCATGCGCTTTTCACCGCCGGACAGATGGTGCGGCGGCCGGGGGGCCAGCTCCTGCACGCCGGTGGTCTGTAGCGCGTGGGTCACGCGGGCCTCGACCGCGGCGGCATCCAGCCCCATGTTGAGCGGGCCGAAGGCCACGTCATCCCGCACCGAGGGCGAGAACAGTTGATCGGCCGGGTTCTGGAAGATCAGCCCCAACTCCGGGCGGAAGTCACCCTTGCGGACCGGCTGCCCGAACAACGCGATCGTCCCCGCCTCCGGCTTCAGGATGCCGGCCAGCAGCAGGAAGAGCGACGTTTTGCCCGCGCCGTTGGGGCCGATCAGGCCGACACGCGCGCCGGGCTGGATGGCGAAATCCAGGCCGGCCAGCACCGGCTCGCCCCCGGGGTAGGCGAAGCGCAGCCCGTGGGCTTCCAGCGCCGGGGCGGAAGGGGAGGCAGTGGCGTTCGCCGCATCCTCAGCCGGGCGGGACACCCGCTCCCGGCCATAGCCACGCAGTTTCATCGCGGTGTACACCCGTTCCGATTGCTCGTAGCTGCGCACCAGCAGGCTGCCCGCCAGCGCCGCCAGGGTCGCCAGCCCGCGCAGGCTGAAACGCTCCGCCCGGAAGCCGCGCAGACGCATCGCCCGTTCCATCGTCGCCAGCGTATCCCCGATCTCGAACAGGTAGCGCCAGGCCAGCAGCGTCATATCCGCCAGGAGCGGCGGCAGGCCGAGCGCGCGCAGCGCGTGCAGCGTCTGCAGGAACGGCCCGGTTCCGAACATCAGCAGCGCCACCGTCAGGATGCAGCCGAAGCGCCCGGCGATCAGGGCGAAGTCGAGCACGCCCTCGCGGTACAGCGTCAGCGGGCCGAGGTGTAGCAGGGCCGTCTGGCCGGTGAGGGGCAGGATGGCGGCCATGACCAGCAGGAAGAAGCCGGGGTAGCGCAGCCGGTGCCACAGGAAGCGGGCCGGCAGCCCGGACAGCGCCCACAGCCCGATCGTCACCGCGATCATCACCGGCAGCAGGCGCAGGTCGCGCACGAGCGAAAAGGCGAAGATCAGGGCGAACAGCCCGACCAGCCTGGCCCGGGGATCCCAGCGGTGCAGCGGGGAGTCCAGGTGCGCGTACTCGTCAATCCACAGGTTCATGGCCCTTGCGATCCTTCGTCAGCGCGGGCGATGTTACCGGATCAATTCCGGCTTGACCCGCGCCAGGAACAGCACGACGAGCGCGGTGAAGGTCCCTTCCAGGATCATCAGCGGCAGGTGAGCCAGCGTCAGCCCGGTGATGGCGGTTTGCTCGGTGGCGGCGTCCAGCGTGCCGGGAATGGTCAGGATCAGCAGCGCGAAGGCGATCAGCGCGGCAAGCCCCAGGCCAAGCGCCCCGCCCACAAAGGCAAAGCCGCCCAGCCATGCTCGCCCCTCCAGACGCAGGCGGTGGCGCAGTTGAAACAGCCCGAACGCGATCAGGGCGGGGAGCGCCATCAGTGTGGTGTTGACGCCCAGCGTCGTCAGCCCGCCATGCTGGAACATCACCGCCTGGAAGAACAGCCCGATCAGAATCGCGGGGACGGCGTACCAGCCCAGCACCACCCCCAGCAGCCCGTTCAGCACCAGGTGCACGCTCGTCGGCGGGACGGGGATGTGCACCCAGGACGCGACGAAGAACGTCGCGGTCAGCAGCGCGGCTTTGGGAACTTCCGCCTCCGGTTCCTCCTGCGCCTGGATCTTGCGCAGCGCCTGCCAGGTCAGCGCCCCGGCGGTGGCGTAGCCCGCCACACAGACGGCGGCCGGCAGAATCCCATCCGGAATGTGCATTATGCCTCCCTGGCCGGCCGGCGGCGCGAGAAGTAGAGCGCCGTCCCCACGCAGCCCCATACCACGCAGGCCGCCATCAGGACGATCTGGGCGGTGGTGAAGCCGGTCGTGCCGGACAGCGCCGCGCCTTCCCCGATCGGGATGTGGACCATATCGCCGTGGCCCGCCGCGCGGACCTGCACATCCCAGGAGCCGATCTGGGCGGCATCCGGCACGAAGCTGAAGCGCCCCTCGGCGTCGGTCATGCCGGTCAGCCAGGGGGTGGCGGGGTCAGCGGGCGCGTAAACAGTCACCTGCGCGTCGGCCATTGGCTCGCCGCTGTCATAGGCCGCGACCAGGTGCACGGTCGGATCGATGGTATAGCTGATCTTCGCCCCGTGGGCGCGGGCCAGCCCGCCCAGCGTTACCAGGGCCAGCCCCAAAAGGAGCAGCACGGCCAGTCGTCGTGTGGCCATCAGCGCCTTCCTCCTTCGCCGCCTAATCCATCAGGCTTTCGTGGCAGTGCCCCTCGCCCACATGGCCGAGCGTGGGCAGCGCTTCCATGAGCAGGCTGTAGGTGGCGGCGTCAAACCCGGCGGCCAGCGCCTCCAGGTCGGCGGTGATCGCGCCCTCCTGCGCCAGCGCCGCGAACGGCTCAAAGCCCGGCGCGCCGGTGTTCAGGCTGTCATCCAGGGGCGTACCGGCATCACCGAAAATGTGATCGAAGTGAAATGTCATCTCCAGCTCGGCGCTGCCATCTTTGGCCAGGATGCCCTTGCGCGCCTCCCCAACGTATTCGCCGCAGGTGAACGTGAACTCCTGCGCGATGTTGAGCGTGAACGGCAGCGCGGTGCCGTCTTTCTCCGCCGTGCCGCTGATCACCAGCGCATACGGCGCGGCCGGTCCCTCCGTGGCGGGTGTCACGTGGAAGGCCAGCGCGTTGTAGTGCCCGGCGGGCGCGTCCGCCACCTGCCCGACCAGCAGCGGCTCGGCGTCCGCGTCGCCTTCGGCCAGGTCCAGGGTGAACGTGCCCGGCAGCGCCACAGCGGTTTCGCTCTGGATGGCGCCGCCCGCATGGGCATCGTAGGGTGGGTCGGACTGGTAGGCCGTGATCCCGCCCAGGTGGACGTACACGTGGTCAAAAGCCACCGCCCAGCCGTCTTTGGAGGTCAGGCCCTGGCGGACGAAATCCTCGCCATTGGCGCGGAACTGCAGGGTGCCGGTCTCCGGGGCCGGGGCCGCCGGGGCACAGGCCGCCAGCAGCAGCGCGAGGAGCAGCAGCAGGGTGTGGGTGCGCATTGCGATCTCCTTATTGTAAAAGTTTACAATAGCGCATTCGCATTATACCACGCCCGCCTGCCGGCCGAAGGACAAAAAGCAGCGCGCTGCCAAACAAACGCCCCCACCTGACGGCGGGGGCGCGGGATGTCTGACGGGGATGTGCAGTTTCTTAGAGTTTGACGACGTCGGCAGCCTGCAGGCCCTTGGGACCCTCCACAATGCTAAACTCGACCTCGTCACCTTCCTCCAGGTTGCGGAAGCCGCTCCCGGAGATCGCCGAGTAGTGGATAAAAACATCCGGTCCATTGGGCTGCTGAAGGAAACCGAAGCCCTTGGTAGTATTGAACCACTTCACGACACCCTTGATGCGCTCAGCCATTCTATAGTGCTCCTTGAAACTACAGCTCAAAATGCGTTTGTAGGCGGGCGGTCTGTGCGGACAAAAAATGCCCGGAACACCGGGCATCGTTGTGTGACCTGCACATTCCTAGCCTGCGTCCTACAGGCATTGAATGTAGATCGGTTCCTTAATTTTGTCAACAAGTCCGTCGGCCATCCGCGCCAGGTTACCGGGCGCCTTCCCGTGCGCTCTGGAGCCTGCCCGGTTCCGGGCTACTGATCGGCGCGACCCTGAAACCGTTCATTCGCGCGCGACGTGCTGAACGTCCGGGTTTGTGTGACCGGCAGCACAAAAACAACCGCGCTGTTGTCCTCGTCCTCGGCTTCATATTGCTCAAAGACCCGGGCAGTCACGCCCAGCAGGTGCTCAACCATCGCCTCGTCCTCCACCACGGAGAACATGGTGCGGTGGTGGTGCTCCTTGGTGCGGAACAGGCTGGACAGGCTGGGCATGAACGATACGTCATCCCGCATTTCCGACTGGCGGATCGTCTGCAGGCCGGTGCTTTCCAGGATCGTGATTCCGGGCGCGCCGGCCTCATCCCAGGCTTCAAGCATCGCCCGGCATTCGTCCGGGTTGGTCATGATCAACATCACCATGTGTTTCATGCGGTATCCCCCACAGCTACTTCCTTGACGGGTTTCTTCGGTGGGCGGTTGGCGTTGAAGAGCGCGCGCAGTGACGGCGGCGTCAGCAGCGTGGTCAGGATCACCACCCCCACTACCGCCGCAAACACATCCGACGCGATCAGGCCGTTCTGAACCCCAACCGAGACGACGATCAGGCCGACTTCCCCGCGAGACATCATGCCGACCCCGAGCTGGAGCGCTTCGCGGTTGTTCAGCCCGCCCAGCCGCCCGCCCAGCCCGGCGCCAAGCACCTTGCTGATCACGGCCACCACCACCATCGCCAGCATCAGGATCAGGCTCTGCGAATCCAGCTCCCGGGCGTTGGCGGTCAGGCCGATGTTGACGAAGAAGATCGGCACGAACACCCCGTAGGCCAGCGCGGACATCCCCTCCGCCATGCGCTCTTTGAGCGGACTCTGGGCGAAGATCAGCCCGGCCAGGAAGGCCCCGGTGATGGCGGCCATGCCCCCCAGCGCTTCGGACGCCCAGGCGTACAGCAGCATGGCGATGAACACATAGGAAAGCAGGCCCTGGCTGATCGGCAGGCGGTCAACGCGGCGGGCCAGCCGGGTGGGCAGCACCAGGAAGCCGAGCGCCCCGGCAATCCCCAGGAAGGCCACCATCTGCACGAAGATGATCAGCACGCTGCTCAGGCCGCCGGCCGCGCCCTCGCCGACCAGCGCCACGAAGATCGAAAGGCCGAGCACCACCAGGATGTCATCGAAGACGGCCGCGCCAAGCATGCTGATCCCGACCCGGCTGCGCAGCACGTTCAACTCCATCAGCGTCTGGGCGGAGATACTCACGCTGGTGGCGGCCAGGATCAGGCCCAGGAAGATGGCCCCCTCGCTCGTCATCCCGAACAGGCGCCCCAGGCCATAGCCCATCAGCACCGGGAAGATCACGCCCAGCGTACCCGCCAGGGCGGCGATCTTGCCGGACTTCGCCAGGTCCGAAATATGCAGGTCCAGCCCGGCGATGAACATCAGCAGCAGCACGCCAAGCTCCGCCAGCTCGGCGATGGTATCCCCGGTGTGGGCCTCCGGCGTGAACAGCGGCAGATGCAGCAGATCGATCACGGACGGGCCCAGGATCAGGCCGACCAGCAGCTCGCCCAGGACGGAGGGCTGCCCCAGCCGGTAGCTCAGGTAGCCCGCGGCCTTGGCCGCCGCGATAATCAGCACCAGGGCAAACGCCAGTTGCAGGAATGGTGACATGGGCACTCCTTACGGTCGGCACTGTGGTCGCACCCAATCCAGCGCCGCGCAGAGCCACGCGCCCTTAACCATACCACATCCGGGAGGCGCTTTCTAATCCGCCGGGCATAACCGGGCGGTTAACGGTATAATCGGCCTGCCCTGGTGGGGCCTGGTCTCCGCCGATTACTTCCGAACGATGTTTATTGAAAGGGTTGAGCACAATGGAATATACCATGCTGGGTCGCACCGGTTTGCAGGTCAGCCGCCTGTGCCTGGGCACGATGAACTTTGGCCCCGTCACGGACGAAGCTGACGCATTCGCCATCATGGATCGCGCGCTGGAAGAAGGCATCAACTTCTTTGACACCGCCAATGTCTACGGCGGCTGGGGCAACTCCAACCGCAAAGGCGCCACAGAAGAGATCGTTGGGCGCTGGTTTGCGCAGGGCGGCGGGCGGCGCGAGAAGGTCGTGCTGGCCACCAAGGTCTACGGCAACATGGGCGACTGGCCTAACGAGGGCAAGCTCTCCGCCCGGCACATCAAGCACGCCTGCGAGAACAGCCTGCGCCGCCTGCAGATCGAAACCATCGACCTGTACCAGATGCACCACATCGACCGCGCCACCCCCTGGCAGGAGATCTGGCAGGCGATGGAGCAGCTCGTCCGGGAGGGCAAGGTGCTCTATGTGGGCAGCAGCAATTTCGGTGGCTGGCACATCGCCCGGGCGAATGAGATCGCCCGCCAGCGTAACTTCATGGGGCTTGTTTCTGAGCAGAGCCTGTACCACCTCGGCGCCCGCACGATCGAGATGGAAGTCATCCCGGCCTGCCAGGAATACGGGCTGGGCCTGATCCCCTGGTCGCCACTGGGCGGCGGGCTGCTGGGTGGCGTCCTCAAGAAGATCGAGGAAGGTCGCCGCGCCTCCGAAAATACCCAGAAGCGTGTCGAGGAACTGCGTCCCCAGCTTGAAGCCTACGAAGGGCTGTGCGCCGACCTGGGCGAGGAACCGGCTGCCGTGGCGCTGGCCTGGCTGCTCCACCAGCCGGCCGTCACCGCGCCGATCATCGGCCCGCGCACGATGAGCCAGCTCACGGATGCCAGCCTGCGCGCGGTTGACCTCAAGCTGGAGCCGGAAGTGCTCAAGAAGCTGGACGAGATCTGGCCCGGCTACCGGACTTCCCCCGAGCATTACGCCTGGTAAGCCGGGGACGGCATGAAGCGCGGCGCCGTGCTGGTGGTGCTGATTGTGCTGGGGCTGGGTGGGGCGCTGGGCGCAGCACTCTGGCTGCTGCTTGATCCGCCCTTCCTGACCTGGCAGCACGGCGCTGAGCTGACCCCCGCTATGGCGCAGTACGCCGCGGCGAGCCTGCCCGGCGCAGTCGTGGAGGTCGCGCGCGTCCGCGAGTACACCGGCGCGTGCAGCGTGGTGCGCGCCATCCTCCGCCCGCCGGAGGGCGCGGCGCTGAGTCTATGGGCGCTGCTTTACCGGGTGGACGGGGCGTGGCAGGTGTTCTGGACCGAAGCGGATGCCGGGCTGGCCCCGGTGCTGGCCTGGGGGCAGGTCTGCGCCCAGGGCGAT
>CAZGYW010000132.1:0-7028 GCA_964530495.1 uncultured Anaerolineae bacterium | reverse complement strand
CACCACCACCCTACCCTACACTCTTTCCCTACACGACGCTCTTCCGATCTACAAGCCCAAACGCCGCACGCGGGCCACCGTCGCCCGGGAGAAGGGGCTGGAGGGGCTGGCCGACCTGATCCTGAGCCAGGCCCGCACAGACAAAAGCCCGGAGGCGCTGGCCGCGGCCTTCCTGAGCGACGCCGTGCCGACCGTGGAGGAAGCGCTGGCCGGGGCGCGCGACATCGTGGCCGAGGCGATCAGCGAGAGCGCGCAGGTGCGCGGCGAATTGCGCGCCCGCACGCAATCCTTTGGTAAGGCTCAGGCCGCGAAGATCGAGGACGCCGACGACCCCAAGCGCACCTACGAGACCTACTACGAATTTGAGTACCGCATCGGCCGCCTGCGCCCGTACCAGGTGCTGGCCATCAACCGCGGCGAGACGGAGAAGGTGCTGCGCGTCCACATCACCATCGACGAGCGTGACTGGCAGGCGGCGGTTGGGCTGCTCTTCAAGGCCGACCGCCGCTCCCCGCTGGCGGAGCAGATGCTGGCCGCCGCTGATGACGCCGCCAAACGGCTGCTGATCCCGGCCATCGAGCGCGACGTGCGCCGCCTGCTCACCGAAGACGCTGAGGAGCACGCCATCCAGGTGTTCGCCACCAACCTCGGCAACCTGATCGGCCAGCCGCCGCTATCTGACCGGGTGGTGATGGGCCTCGACCCGGCCTATCGCACCGGCTGCAAGGTGGCGGTGGTGGACGCCACCGGCAAGGTGCTGGCCACGGAAACCATCTACCCCCACGAACCGCAGCGCCGCTGGCGGGAAGCCCAGGCCGACCTGATCCGCCTGATCCAGCAGCACGGCGTCAGCCTGATCGCCATCGGCAACGGCACCGCCTCCCGCGAGACCGAGGCGCTGGTGGCGGAATTGACCCGCAAACTGGAGGGCATCCACTACCTGATGGTCAACGAGGCGGGGGCCAGCGTGTACAGCGCCAGCGCCCTGGCCCGCGAGGAGCTGCCCGACCTGGATGTGACGCTGCGTGGCGCGGTATCCATCGCCCGGCGCGCCCAGGACCCGCTGGCCGAGCTGGTCAAGATCGACCCGAAGGCGATCGGCGTCGGCCTCTACCAGCACGATGTGAACCAGAAGCGGCTGGCTTCCGCGCTGGATGCTGAGGTGGAGAAGATCGTCAACCGGGTGGGGGTGGATGCCAACACCGCCTCCGCCGCGCTGCTGCGCTACGTGGCCGGGATCGGGCCGAAACTGGCCGCGGCCATCGTCGCCTACCGGGATGAGCATGGCCCATTCAGCAGCCGCGCCGAGCTGAAGAAGGTGCCCGGCCTGGGGCCAAAGGCCTTCCAGCAGGCGGCGGGCTTCCTGCGCATCCGGGACGGGCGCAACCCGCTGGACGCCAGCGCCATCCACCCGGAGAGTTACGACGCGGCCAAAGCCGTGCTCAAAGCGGCGGGCATCACCGCCGCGACCCCGCCCGCCAGAAAGGAAGCCGCGCTCAAGAGCCTGCTGCAGGAGCAGCCGCTGAGCGCGCTGGCGGAGGCACTGGCGGTCGGTGTTCCGACCCTGCAGGACATCTTCGAGCAGCTCATCCGGCCCGGGCGCGACCCGCGCGCGGACCTGCCCGCGCCGATCCTGCGCAGCGACGTGCTGCGCATGGAGGAGCTGCAGGCGGGGATGGTGCTGCAGGGCACCGTCCGTAACGTGGTCGATTTCGGCGCGTTCGTGGATATCGGCGTCAAGCAGGACGGGCTGCTGCACAGCAGCCAGATCCCGGCGGATGCCCGGCCGGGTGTGGGGGATGTCATCACGGTGGAGGTGCTGCGCGTGGAAGCGGAGCGCGGCCGGATCAGCCTGGGCTGGCCGGCGGCGGATTGACGGGGCAGGGCCGCTGACGGAGCAGCGGGCCGCTTTGTGGCGCCCCGCGCCGGACGCTATACTTCGCTCCAGCATGAGGTTCCGGGTAAGGTGGTGTGATGAAACGCAAGAAAAATACCAGGCTGGCATTCCCGCTGGCGATTGGCATGATTGCGCTGGTGCTTGTCGCCGGCATTGTGATTGTCAGCCAGTTCAACGCCACGACGCTGGCGGTCACCCCGGTGGTACGAGCGAGTGCCACTCCGGCCGGGGATCAGGCTGCCGCGCCCTCCCTGCGCGACCTGATGATCCGCCTGGCTGACGACGATCCGTACCTCGGGCCGGAGGATGCGCCGGTGCTCATCGTCGAGTTCTCGGACTACCTATGCCCGTGGTGCGGCAAGTTCTACTTTGACACGCTGCCCCGCATCCTGGAAGCCTATCCGGACGAGGTGCGCTACGTCCACCGCGATTACCCGGTGCTGGGTATGTTCGACGCTGACGCGCCGATGCGCGCCGCGGTTGCCGCCGGGTGCGCGCGCGAACAGGGCTTGTTCTGGGAGATGCACAGCGTGCTGTTTGAGCCGTACCGGGAGATGGACCTCAGCCAGTTGCACAACTCTGATCGCCCCACCCCCGATCCCGCTGAGCGCGAAGCCTGGCTGCGGCCCTACACCGCCGCGGCTCTGCGTGACTCGGCGGCGGCCGTCGGGGTGGCATTGGACGCCTATGACGCCTGCGTCACCGCCCGGGCTCCCGCCGCGGAAGTCGCCCGCGATCTGGGGGATGGCCGCCAGCTGGAACTGAGCAGCGTCCCGACCTACATCATCAACGGGGTGCTGGTCCAGGGCGCGCAGAGCTTTGACGTGTTCGCGCAGATCATTGACGCGGCGCTGGCCGACTCCCCGGCTGGATGAGCCGGCGGGTGGTTACGCCCCCGGCGGCACAATGGCGTAGTCGGCAGCCACAATCGAGCGGTTGCCATTGGCCGCCACCTGCACCGGCAGCTCCAGCACCTGGGTGTTGACCAGGCACATGCCGTCCGCGTCGCTGCAATAGCGGATGTTGAGGTGGGCGACTGCGGTCGCCTCCCCGACCGCGAAGGTCACGGGCAGGCGCACCGGGCCATCAAGAGCGGTGACGGGCGTCTCCGGCGCGGCGGCAGTCTGCACGACCGTGCCATCCACTTCCCAGGTGACCCACGAGGTGGTGGCGGCGTTGAGGTGGTAGCCTTCCGGCAGGGCGAGGGTCAGCGCCAGCGCGCCTTCCCCGGCGCGGACGGCGTCCGCCGGGCCGCAGCCCGCCAGCGCGATCGCCAGCGCCGCCAGCAGCACGATCCCCGTTCCCCATCTGCTCATGACTCGCTTCATCCCGTCCGCTCGCTCCTGATCGATGTACGCTGCCGTGGCGCTCCATCATAACCCATGCGGGAGGGCTGTCAAACAGCACGCAGTGGCATCCACTGCCTGCCGCCGCTGCCTCCCCCATCACTGACCTAAAAGCCCTGCGCCTCATACGTGATGCCTGGGAAATGCACCACGTCCGGCGCGAGGGCTGCCCCGGCCTTTGCGTCACCCTTCAGGACGTTGAGCAGAAACGCGGTGGTGAAGTGGTTGATCAGGTCGTGGGCCCGCGCCATGTCCCACACGGGATCGGAGCATTGTGTGTGATCGGTGTACCAGGGGGCGGCATCGCAGTCGTACCAGAAAATCCAGTGATGGGCGAGCTGGAGCAATACGAGCGCCCTGGTCGTGCTTTCCAGGCTCCTGTACAGGTGCCGCGCCTCAGAAGATGACAGGCCCTCATCATCTGTCCCGATCAGGATCAGGGTTGGCAGTGTGAAATCATCCACGGTTTCCAGGCCAAATGGTGCTAGCGGCACAACCGCATCGACACGCGCATCTCCGGCAGTTCCACCCGCCTCAAACGCGGTGGCGCCGCCCACAGAGTGGCCGGTTATTGCCACGCGATCTGTGTCGATCATCCCGGCCAACACCCCCGCCCCTGCTGTCAACGTCCGGGCGTAGTCAATTTGCCAGGTCACATCGTGGAGACGCGCTTGCTCCGTGCCAGTGCCTGCTGGCAGTGCGGCGTTGTCGTCCTGGTCGATTGACATTACAACGAAGCCATACGAGGCGAGATGCTCGCATAACCAGATGCCACCGGTCCGCCCACCATTGCGGCCATGTACATAGACAACGAGCGGGTACGGTCCGCCTGCGGAATCGGGTTCCGCATCCATGAGGGCGTGGCCCTCAATGGGAAGACCCTCTCTCCTGTTGGGATCGTAGTCCCATTCATAGACAACCGCTTCCGCCGCACCATCGGGATTCAGCGCCGGATACCAGACCAGTACCTGCGTCGGGTGCGAGGGTGTCTCTGCCGCCTGTTCAAGAACACCGACCCAGTACAGACCATGTACGGCGTACGACGGCGCGTCAGGGCGCAGGCCAACCGCCTGTGGCCCTTCCTGCGCGGCAGTAAACGGTACAGCCGCTAGCACAATGACCATCACCGCCAGAGACAACCTTACAAACAATTGCGGGGGCATGCGCATCCTCCTGCTTGCATCCTGGTTCGGACATGCGGGTAATCCACGTCTGGCAAACGCCAGAATGCCTCTAATGCCACTGGTGCCAGACCTCTCGCCAACCCAGAACGCGCTCGCTCCTGATCGATGTACGCTGGCGTGGCGCTCCATCATAACCCATGCGGGAGGGCTGTCAAACGGCACGCAGTGGCATCCACCCCCTGCCGCCTGCCAACAAAACAGCCCCTCGCCGGAGGGCAAGGGGCTGCGGAGAGGCTGTACCAATCTGGCTACTGCACGTTAACCGTGATGCTCTGCTCGTGGACCGAGTCATCCGGGTAGACCACCCGCAGGGTGAAGGTCGTCGTGCTGTTGACCACCCGCTCAACACCGCCGGGGTTGCTGCCGGTCACCGGGTCGCCCTGGAAGTAGATCGCCTTGATGCCGCTCGATTCCCAGTAGAAGCGAATCGGGGTGCCGGGGGCCACCGGGGTGCTCGGGTTCGTCGACCAGAAGCTGAAGGTCGGCGTGGACGGCACAGGCGGCGCGTTTGTCGCCGGGATGGCGGTCGGGGGTGGCGCGGCGGTCGGCGGGGGCGGCGGCACGTTGATCACCGGCAGGCTGTTCACATCACCGGTCACCGTCAGCAGCCCGCCGAAGATCCAGCCCTCAGCGTTGTAGTACGGCACGCGGAACCACGTACTGTCGGCATTGCGCCCGGTCACGTCCAGTTCCGTCCCGGCCAGCAGGCTGCCGATCAGGCTGTAGTTGGTGCTCGGGCCGCTGCGCACGTTCACCCCGGAAGTTGTCACGGCGCGTGGGCCGGTCGGGGCGGCGGTTGGCTCCGGCGCTTCGGTCTCTTCTGGTTCCTCAGTCGCTTCCGGCTCCTCGGTTGTCGGTTCCGGCGTGGCGGTCGGGGCGGCGGTCGGCTGGACCGCGACCACGTTGACGCTGATGATCGCCGGGGTGCTGGACGCCCCATCCTGACGGAGGGCCACGGCTGAGATCGAGTGCGCGCCCACACCCTGGGCCGGCCACTCAAAGTTGACCATGTACGCGGGCTGGCCGGTGGTTGTGGGGGCCTCGCTGGAACTGACCACCACATCATCGATCAGCAGGTCGATGCGGCTGACGCCGCTGCCCGAATCGGTGCCGACCACCTGGATGATCACGTTCGTGCCTTCGGCAAAAGACATCCCGTTCACCGGGACGCGAATATCGACGCTGGGGGCGCCGGAAGTATCCGGCTGGGCCTGTTGCTCTGGCTGCGGCGCGTTGCCGGACAGATTACATGCCAGCGCCGCCAGCGCCAGCATGGCAATCACAAGCACAAGGTAGGGTCTGCGGGTCATGTTGTCTTCTCCCCTGTCTGGAACCCTGCTTAATCAAAGGCAAGACTAGCGCAATAATCCGCGATGCGCAACGGTGAATCACGCTGCCCGGAGGGCGCCTGCCCTGCGCTGACCTGACGATCCTGGC
Organism: uncultured Anaerolineae bacterium; assembly: GCA_964530495.1. Taxonomy (GTDB): domain Bacteria; phylum Chloroflexota; class Anaerolineae; order Aggregatilineales; family Ch27; genus CAZGYW01. Next base: position 1,164 of record CAZGYW010000132.1, on the reverse strand, counting down.
CCCGGCCGCCGCCACGCGCGGGATTGGCCCTGTCAGGCCGGGCGGCAGTCAGGTTATAATGCGCGGCGAAGTCTGGCCGTTTTTGGGAAGCGACCCGGGAAACCTGCCACCGTGCCAATCCTGAGACCCGGAACACTCGAGTTCATCAGCCACAGCGCCGAGCAGACCGTCCGGCTTGGCTACCGGCTGGGGGAGAGCCTCCGGCCCGGCGATGTCATCTGCCTGTACGGCGAGCTGGGGGCGGGCAAGACCACCTTCGCGCGCGGCCTGGGCAAAGGCTGGGGCGCGGTCCCGGCGGTGACCAGCCCGACCTTCACCCTGGTGCACGAGCACACCCGCGCGGCGGATGACCTGCGCCTGTACCACGTGGACGCCTACCGGCTGGCGGGCGCCCCGGACGGGCTGAGCTTCGGCCTGGACGAGCTGCTGCTGGATAACAACCCGCTGCTCCTGGAATGGCCGGAACGGGTGGCCGACCTGCGCCCGGCCGAGCGGCTGGATATCTTCTTTGCCTTTCATGACGACGAGCGCCGCCACATCACGCTTGAGGCACAGGGCGCCACTTACGTCGAACTGCTGGAGGCGTTCCGCCGCCGCACTATTGGCGTGTAGGGATGGGTTGCGATGCTACTTGCGATTGATACTGCGACACGGGTGATCAGCCTGGCGCTGCATGATGGCGAGCGGGTGCTGGCGGAAGCCAGCTGGGAGACGGCCAACCATCACACGGTGGAGCTGGCCCCGGCGGTGACGGAACTGCTGGCCCGGGCCAAGGCCGCGCCCGACCGGCTCACGGCGCTGGCGGTGGCCCTTGGCCCCGGCTCGTTCACCGGGCTGCGCATCGGGCTGGGGCTGGCCAAGGGGCTGGCCGCGGCTCTGGACCTGCCCCTGCTCGGCGTGCCCACCCTGGAAATCCTGGCGGCGGCCCAGCCGCGCTTTGACGGGGCGTTGATCGCCGTGCTGCAGGCCGGGCGGGGGCGAATCTGCGCCCAGCAGTTTGACTGGTCGGCGGGCGGCTGGCAGCCCCATGCGGACGCTGCGATCCTGGGCTGGCCGGAACTGCTGGCCGGGCTGGAAGCGGATCGCCCGGTCCTGCTCTCCGGTGAGATCGACGCGGACGCCGCCGCGCAGATCGCAGCCGCCGCTGAGTCTGGCACGCCGGTC
>CAZGYW010000131.1:0-7054 GCA_964530495.1 uncultured Anaerolineae bacterium | reverse complement strand
GCATGGCGGCGGTGGTGCATCACGGCGGGGCGGGGACGACCGCCGCCGGGCTGCGTGCCGGGGTGCCGTCGGTTGTCGTGCCGTTCATGGGGGATCAACCCTTCTGGGCGGGGCGTGTGCGCGCGCTGGGCGTGGGGCCGATCCCCATCCCGCGCCGGGAACTGACCGCTGAAAAGCTCGCCTACGCGCTGCGGGTGGCGGTGGAGCACGAACCGATCCGCGCCCGCGCTGCCGCGCTGGGGGAAAAGCTCCGCACTGAGGATGGCGTTGCGAACGCAGTGCGGATCATCACCGACACCCTGAACAGGAGGACCTGATGCCACCGATTACCCTGCTGACCGGCCCGGCCGCCTGCGGTAAGAATTCCATCGCGCACGCCTACGCCACGCAGTTCCGGGAGCGCTGCGCCGTGATCGATACCGACCTGCTGCGCTGGATGCTGCGTAACCCGCACCTGGCACCGTGGCCCACCGACCCGCCCGACTCCCCGGCCCAGGCCCAGCACCGCCTGGGCATCCAACACTCGTGCATGCTGGCTGAGTCGTTTGTGCGGGAGGGGTATGAGGTTGTGATCTGCGACGTGGTGGGGGACGCGCTGGCCGCTCACTACCGCGCCCTGCTGGCCGGGCAGGACTTCCGGATCGTGCTCCTGCTGCCCACCTGGGAAGAATCGCTGCGCCGCCTGCGCTCACGGGGGCCGACCATCACCGAGGCGGAGGCGGCGCTCCTCTACGCGCAACAGCAGGCGCTGGCGGACTACAATGTCCGGCTGGACAGCACCGGGCTGACGGTGGAAGACGTGGCCCGCTGGCTGGCGAAGACCGGGGCAGGTGACACAGAGGCAGGAGGCGCGTAGGGGTGTCAGCCTGCTGCGCCCAACGAGCGTCCAGGCGTCGAAGCGACCAGACTGAGCGCACGGATTTTCGCAGATTGAACACGGATTTTCACGGATAGAACTGGCTGATTTTCAAGCGTCTTATCCGTGTGAGTGACCTTGCCCCTGTTTTGCGCCTGGACGCTTCCAGAGGCTCACATGCTACCGCCCCTGTCTTGCCGCTTGCCGCTTGCCTCTGGTATAGTCCCCGCGCGAACGAGGGGAGGTGGCGGGTATGCTTCAGGAGTGGCTGTGGCCGACGCTGGCCGTGCTGCCGGTCATGCTGGCGGTGTTCGGGGCGGTCGGGATTCCGTGGGCGCTGGTGATCCTGCCCCGCGCGGACTGGCGCGACCGGGCCCTGGTGCTGACCTTCGGGCTGGCGCTGGGCGTCATGCTGCTGACGGCGGCCATGTTCGGGCTGGGCACGTTCGCGGCGATCACCCTGGGCGGGACGCTGGCCGCCGCCGGGCTGCTGGCCCTGACCGGCGGGCTGCTGGCCGGCTGGCGCGCCTGGTGGGAAGGTGAGCCGGGGCCAGGAGCAGTCCACGCGCCGCTGGCCCGCTGGGAATGGCTGATCCTGGCCGGGCTGATCCTCGCCCTGATCCTGCGCGTGATCCGCGTCGCCTACTGGCCCTTCGCCGCCTATGACGCGCTGTGGGTTTACGGCTACAACGGGCGCATCTTCACCCTCACCGGGCAGATTCCCGCCGGGATGGGCTACTACCCGCAGCTCCTGCCGCTGACCTACACCTTCGGGCAGCTGGTGTGGGGCAGCATCAACGACCACGCCGCGCGCGCCGTCATCCCGCTGCTGGGGGCGGGCAGCCTGGGCGCGGCCTACCTGCTCGGCCGCCGCCTGTTTGACCGCCGCATCGGGATGCTGGCCCTGGCGCTGTGGACGTTCTTCCCGGCTCACGCGGACTGGTCACGCTTTGGCGACCTGGAAGTGCCGCAGACCCTGTATTTTACGCTGGCGGCGCTGTTCTTCCTGTTGGCGTGGCGTGGGGCGGGCGACGATCCCGCCCGCTGGCGCAACGGCGCGGCGGCGGGCCTGATGCTGGGCGGCGGGCTGTGGACCAAGCCAACCGCCGGGGCGCTGGTGTGGGGCATCGGGCTGGCGCTGCTGGTGGCGATCATCCGTGGGTGGGGGCAGTGGCCGCGCCTGTGGGATCGCTTCCGGCTGGTGGTGTGGGTCGGGCTGTGGAGCGCGCCCATCGGCGGGATGTGGTACATCCGCAACCTGCTGCTCGGCCACCCGGCGGTGGAGTTCCCGCCCGCCTACTGGCTGACCCAGGCCCAGCGCAGCGGGCGGCAGCTTTTCCTGCCGCTGGTGATGCTGGCCCTGCTGGCGCTCTGGCTGTTCCTGGACGAACGGACGACCCGCGCGGCGCGGCGGCTGATCGGTGGCGGCCTCCTGATCCTGATCGCGGCGGCGCTGCCCTCGGCCGGGCTGTTCGGGGCGATTCCCTACCGGCTCGGCGCGCCCGAAGTGGCCGCCCTGGGGATCGGGCTGGCGCTCTACGGCGCGGGAGTGTGGCACTGGTGGCGCGGCGGCGGGCGGCCTGACCGCGCCCGGATCGCACTGGCCGGCGGGGCGCTGCTGCTCGTCATCCCCTACTGGATCACGTGGTTCTGGTCGTATTCGTACCACCCGCGCCTGGCCTTCGCCATCACACCCCTGCAACTGCTGATCGTGGCCCTGCTCGTGGGCGCGGTGGCCGACCGCCTGCGCCCGCGCCTGACGCCGGCCAACCAGCGCCGCCTGGCGATCGCGCTGCTCCTGCTCCTGATTCTGCCGGGGTTGGCCTTCACCTTTCATGATACCGCCGGCTATCTGCTGAGTGGCGAATTGCAGACCGACGATGACAAGCAGCTTGTCTCCAATTACGCCCTGTACCGCGTGATCCGCATCCTGCGGGCGGAGGTTGAGGCCAGCGACCACCCGCTGAAGATCGTCGCGCCGGGCAACCTGCGCCTGCCGTTCTTCTTTCCGGAGCTTCCGATCAACACCGACCCGGTGACCGATCTGCGCGTGCTGGATGACGGGGTGACGCACTTCATTGACGGCTTTGAAGCGGATGCGGCCTATGCCGCGGCCGGTCAGAGTGTCAACCCCGTCCGCGGCTCAATGGGCCTGCCGCGCCTGGCGACCCCGATCGGCCACGACTACGATGCCGATTTCTATTACGACACCTATCGCGTCAACACCGCAGTGAGATTCACGGAACCGGAGTACAATGGCATTCCACCAACGTCGGTGATTTACGACGGTCTGGCAGAAATGCGCGGCTGGTCCATCACCGGCCTGGATCTGTGGCCGGGGCGCCGGCTGGTGCTCAACCTGATTTTTCACGTGCTGGGCGAAACGGATACCGACTACACGGTTTTCCTGCATGTGACGGCCCCGGGCAGCGCCACGCCCGTCTATACCTGGGATCACATGCCCGGCCAGAACAAGTACGTGACCTCCCTGTGGGAACCGGGCGAATACATCGAAGACCAGCTCTGGGTGGACCTGCCGGCGGAGGTGCCGGAAGGCGTTTACGAAGTGTGGATGGGCCTGTACAACCTCCAGACCGGGGAGCGCCTGCCCGTCCGGGTGGGAAACGAGATCACCGATGGCTTCCGGCTGATCGCGGCCCTCACCCAGCACCACAGCGCGCCGGAGTAAGCCGGATCTTCCGCCCTTCAGGTGAGCCATGAGTTTACTCGTGCTCCAATTTCACCCCTACGCCCTGGCCCTGCTGATGGGCGCGCTCCTGCTCCTGCTGGTGGCAGCCGGGTTATGGCGGCAGCGCAGCGCCCCGGCGGATGCGCCTTTCCTCATCCTGATCCTGGTCCAGGTGCTGTGGCTGATCGCCTACGCCCTGGAGCTGGCCAGCACCAGCCCGGAGGCGGTCCTCACCTGGTACCGGGTCAAGTTCGTGGCGGTCTTCACGCTGCCCACCCTGTGGTGCGTGTTCGTGCTGGCCTATGCGCGCCGGACGGCGTGGCTGCGCCTGCCCCGCCTGGCGCTGCTCCTGGCCTTCGCGGCGCTCTCCCTCCTGCTGACGCTGACCAACGACGCCCACGGCCTGATCTGGCGCTCCCTGAGCGCCGTCCCGCAGCCACCCGGTTTTACGGTGCTGCGGGTATTGGGGCCGTGGCTGTTCCTGTATGTTGCCCACAGCCTGGCGCTGGTGCTCGTCGCGGCGGGGGTGCTGGTGGACCTCTACCGGGGCGCGTCCCGGACGACCCGCCAGCGCATCCTGCTCCTGCTGGCGGCCTGGGTGCTGCCCGCCCTGGCCATGCTGGCCCGGCTGCCCGGCCTGCCCTCCGCCCGGGGGCTTGACCTGACTCCGGTAGCCCTGCTGCTGGGGACGCTGCTCATCGCGCTGAATACGATCGGGCTGGGGCTGTTCGGCCCGCCTGCGGCCGCCTGCGACTGGATCCTCGCCAGCATGACCGATGGCGTGATCGTCCTGGACGCGCAAAACCAGATCACGAGCATCAACCCGGCGGCATCCGCGCTCGTCCAGCCGCTGACGCTCCACTCGATCGGCCAGTCAATCGACTACGTGTTCAAGGGCATGCCGGAATTTCTGGATCGCTACCGGAACACGCGCAACCTGCACACGGAGATCATGCTGCCGACCGGTGACGGCGGCGCGCACCACTTTGAATTGCGCATCTCCCCGCTGGAGCAGGATGGCGCGCTGGCCGGGCGGGTGATCGTCCTGCGCGACATCACGCAGCGCGTGGAGGCCGGCAGCCAGCTCCGCATCCTGTCCCGGGCGGTGGAACAGAGCGGGAGCACCATTTTCATCACCGATGACCGGGGCGTGATCGAGTATGTGAACCCGGCGTTCACGGCCGTGACCGGCTATACCGGCGCGGAAGCGCGGGGCAAGACCCCGCGTCTGGTGCGCTCCGACCGGGCGCCGCAGGAGGTCTACGATCATCTGTGGGCGCGGCTGCTGGCGGGCGAGGAATGGCGGGGTGTCTTTCAGAACCGCAAGAAGAACGGGGATCTGTACTGGGCGCAGTCCGTGATCAGCCCGGTGCTCAACACCCGGGGCGAGGTCACGCATTACGTCGCCATCCAGGACGACATCACCGAGCAACGCGAAACGGCGGAGCAGGAGCGCCAGCAGCGCCTGCTGGCGGAGGCCCTGCGCGATAACGCCGAGGCGATGAACAGCACGCTGAACCTGGACGAAGTCCTCGGCCACCTGCTGGGCAACGCGGGCCGGGCGGTCTTTGCCCCGTATGATTATGCCGCCATCCTGATGGTGGAGGAGGGCGAGGTGCGCGTGGCGCATACCCACGCCAGCCCGGCCTACGCCGGGCCGGAGGGCGCGGCGCTGCCGTTCCCGCCGCTGGAGGCAGCACCCACGCTCCTGCAGGTGCTGGAGAGCGGCGCGACACTGTTCATCCCGGATACGCAGACGTTTCCGGGCGGCGTGGACCTGCCCGGCGCGGAGTGGGTGCGCAGCCTGGCGGCCGTCCCGATCCGGCTGGAGGACGACGTGATCGGCCTGCTGGCCCTGATCGCGCGCGCGCCCCACGTTTTCGATGCCGGCACGGTCGAGCGCCTGAGCGCCTTCACCAACCAGGCCGCCGTGGCGATCCGCAATGCCCAGTCGTTCGCCACCATCCAGCGTTACGCCCACGAAGTGGAAGCCCGTAACCGCGAGCTGGACGCCTTCAGCCACACCGTGGCGCACGACCTGCGCTCGCCGCTGGCGCTGGTGCTCGGGTACCTGAACCTGGCGCAGGAGGATGCGGAAGCGTCCCCCCTGCTCCAGAGCTTCATCGGGGAAGCCTCCCGCGCCGCGACGAAGATGAATGATATGATCGAGAACCTGCTGCTGCTGGCCCAGCTCCGCAACGCGCAGGAGGTGCTGCGGCAGGAAGACCTGCGCGTCCTGGCGGTCGCCGCCGCCGAGCGCTTCCAGATGGAGATAACCGAGCGCGGGATCGACCTCAGCATTGCCCCGGACTTCCCCCCCGTGATTGGTTACGGGCCGTGGATCGAGGAAGTGCTGGCCAATCTGATCAGCAACGCGATCAAGTACATCGGGCAGGATAACCCCGCGCCGTGCATCCAGGTGCGGGCCGTCCGCAGCGGCGGGATGGTGCGCTGCGAGGTGCAGGATAACGGCCTGGGCATCGCGCCGGAAAACCAGGCCAAGCTCTTTGAGATGTTCTCCCGCTTCCACACGGGGGAGGCGCGCGGCTTCGGAATCGGGCTGTCGATTGTGCTGCGCATCGTGGACAAGCTGGGTGGCAAGGTCGGTGTGGAAAGCGCGCCGGGCAGGGGCAGCACGTTCTGGTTCACGCTCCCGGCGGCGGAATAAATCCAGGGCACGGATTCTCACCGATAAGGCCATTGAAGATCAGCAGGTGCTGACCTTTCCTCTCTCCCCGCGGCGCAGCCGAAATTGGGAGAGGGGGCCAGGGGGTGAGGGCGTTCCTGCATCCCACCCGCGTCAGTAGGCGCCCCTGGCCAGCAGTACGTGCGGGATCGTGCGCAGCAGGATTTGCAGGTCCAGAATCAGCGACCAGTTCTCGATGTAGTAGAGGTCCAGCAGGACCATCTCCTCAAAGGGCACGTCGCTCCGCCCGGAGACCTGCCACAGGCCCGTCAGGCCACCCCGGATCTTGAGGCGTCCCATGTGCCACGTCTCGTAGAGCGCGACCTCGTCCGGCGTGGGCGGGCGCGGCCCGACCAGGCTCATCTCCCCGGCCAGGATGTTGAAGATCTGCGGCAGCTCGTCCAGGCTGAGGCGGCGGATGAAGCGGCCCACCCGCGTGACGCGCGGGTCGTTCTTGAGCTTGGGATGGCGCGGATCCAGGCCCTGTTCCTTCACCAGCTGGGCGTGGAGGGTATCGGCGTTTTCCACCATGCTGCGGAACTTCCAGGCGCGGAAACGCCGGCCGCCCAGCCCGACCCGCTCCTGCCCGAACAGGATCGACCCCGGCCCCTCCAGCCGGATCGCCAGCGCGATCAGGGCGAAGACCGGCAGCCACAGCGGCGCAAGGATGACGATCACGGCCACATCCAGCACGCGCTTGGCGAACTGCTGCCCGCGCGGGATGCGCACCTCGCTCTTGGCGCCCAACAGCGGGATACCTTCCCGCGTCTCGACCTGCATCCGGCTCAGTTTGAGCTGGAACAGGTCTGGCACGAAACGCGTC
>CAZGYW010000130.1:0-7080 GCA_964530495.1 uncultured Anaerolineae bacterium | reverse complement strand
CCAGCCCGCGCCGGATGGCCAGCGCCGTCAGCTCGTAGATGCCGACTTCGTAGTAATCCGACCAGCTGCCATCATCCGCCCGCAGGTACTGCTCGCCCATCCAGCGCGCCACCTCCAGGTCATCAACCGCGATCCGCCCGTCGTACACCACCAGATGGTCGATCGCCTCCCGGCAGGTTTCCAGCTGGCTCAGGCCCAGGTCATGGACGTCCCGCAGGAAGTAGTCCAGCCGGTCGGCGCACAGGGCCGGGGCCGGCTGCTCCAGCAGCGGGTAGCGCTCCTCCTGGATCACGCGCTGCCAGTCCAGCCCGTGCGCCGCCAGGCGTCCCGGCAGATCGGTTGCGGACACGTAATCGGCCTTTACCTCGTCGTGAAAGCTCTGGGCATTGTGGCCCTCCACCACGTAGTCGATCACATGGCTGAAGGCCGTGTGGCTGATGTCGTGGATCAGGGCCGCCACCTGTTCTTCCAGGCTCGCACCCAGGCGGCGCACGATCAACATCACGCCCAGCGAATGCTCGAAGCGGCTGACCGGCTTCGTGATCCCGATCAGGCCGCTGATGCCGTGCTGGGAGACGCCGTGCAGGCGCTGCATGGCCGGGCTGGCCAGCACGTCCAGCAGCACCGGCTCCTCAAGCGCGCCCTGCCCGTGGAGTTTGTCAGCGTAGTAGAAAGTCACCTAGGGTACCCGTTCCTCACTCGCTTCACCTTCCCCCAGCCGCTCAACAAGTACCTTGTCCACGCGCATCGCGTCCATATCCAGCACTTCAAAGCGCATGCCATGCTCGACGAAGCTGTCGGCGGCGCGTGGGATGCGGCCCAGGTGGTGCATGACAAAGCCGCCCATCGTCTGGTAGGCCTGCTCATCAGCCGGCGTGATGTCCACCCCGAAGAAATCAATGAACTCGTCAATGGGCAGCAGGCCATCCACCAGCCATGATCCGTCCTCACGTGGCACAATCGGGCTGGAGTCATCAGTGACCGCGCGCTCCGGCAGGTCACCGACCAGGCTTTCCAGCACGTCGATCAGCGTCACCAGCCCCAGGATGCTGCCGTGCTCATCGACCACCAGCGCCTCCTGCACGCCTTTCGCCCGGAACATTGCCAGCAGCTTGAGCGCCTCCGCGTTCTCAGGGACGTAGATCGGCGGCCGGGCGATGGCCCGCAGGTCAACGGGCTGCCCGGCGGCCAACTGCTCCCACATGCCGCGCACACAGACCAGGCCAATCAGGTTATCCAGGTTGCCGTCCGCCACCGGGAAGCAGCTGTACGGGCTGGCTTCGATCTGCTGGCGGTGTTTTTCCGCCGGGTCGTTGACATCCAGCCAGATCAGCTCGGTGTAGGGCGTCATCAGCGCGCTCACCCGGCGGTCGGCAAAGCGGAACACGTTCTCCACAATATCCTGCTCGGTCGCGTGAAAGACTCCCGCCTGGCGCCCTTCTTCCAGCATGATCAGGACCTCTTCCTCGGTCACCGGCGGCTCCTGGGATGGGCGAATGCCGATCAGCCTGATAACGCCGGTCGTGGAAGCATCCAGCAGGCTGATCAGCGGCGCCGTCAGCCGGGAGAGCAGGTTCATGGGCCGCGCCACCGCCGCCCCGATCGCCTCCGCATTGCTCAGGCCGATCCGCTTTGGCGCCAGCTCACCCAGCACCAGGGAGAGATACGTGATTACGATGACAACAATCAGGAAACTGAGGCTTGTGCTGGCCGATTCCAGCGCCGGGATCGTCGCCAGAAGCGCCGCCAGCGGCCCGGCCAGCGCCGCGCCACCAAACGCGCCGGACAGCGTGCCGATCAGGGTGATGCCGATCTGGACGGTGGAGAGGAACCGGTTTGGCTCCTCCGCCAGGGCCAGGGCCGCGGCCGCGCCGGGCGCGCCATCATCGGCCATCCTCTGCAAGCGCGCCTTGCGGGCGGAAACAATCGCGATCTCAGACATGGCGAACACGCCATTCGCCAGCACCAGCGCCAACAAAATCAGTATTTCGGCCAGCATGGTCATCAGCGGCATCCTTCATCCCACAGGCACGTACCCTGATTGTAACAGACGTTATCAGACCGATCACCCTGCGGTAGCATCTAACCACAGAGCCTGTGAATAGTGGACGAACGAAAACCATCATGAACATCCCGCGCAGCAAATCATTCTGGGCAGTATCACTGGGCCACCTGGTCAACGACACCTTCACGAGCATGGGGCCGGTCCTGCTGGCCTTCCTGAGCGTGCAGGTCCTGCCCATCTCCAACACGCAGATCGGGGCCGCTGTGAGCGCCCAGGCGCTGGTTGGCGCGCTGAGCCAGCCGCTGTTCGGCTACCTGGCCGATCGCGGCGGCCCGCGCTGGCAGCGCTGGCTGGGTGTAGGCGGCGTGCTGTGGGTGATCGGCTTCCTGCTGCTGTCGGTCGCCCTGGCCATGAGCGGCCGCTTCTGGCTGATGGTCATTCCCTTTGCGCTGGCAGCGCTGGGCAGCGGCGCGTTCCACCCGGTCGGCACGGCCCACGCCGCTGAAGCTGACCGCGCCCATGCCGCCAGCAACCTCTCCTACTTCTTCCTGCTGGGCCAGACCGGCCTGGCGCTCGGCCCGGCGCTGGTCGGCATCCTGCTGGATGCCGCCAATCCCCCCGGCAGTGCTGTCGTGACCGTCACGCCGCTGTACCTCCTGGGCCTGGCCGCGCTGCCTGTCGTGGGACTAATGGCCATCGCCCTGCCCGGTCTTTCCCGGCGGTCAGCAGCCGCGGCTCATCAGGCAGCCGTCACTTCCACCCGCGTCAGTATCCCGGCGCGGGCGCTCGCCCTGCTCGCCGTGGTCGTCATGCTGCGCAGCCTGGCCCAGCCCGGCTCGGTGGCGTTCATCCCGCGCCTGTTTCAGCAAAAGGGCTGGGACCCGTCCGAATACGGGCTGATCACCTCCTCTTTCTGGATTGCATCCGGCTTCGCGGGGGTCTTCTTCGGCCAGCTGGCGGACCGCTACCAGCGCCGCTACGTGATCGCCGGCAGCCTGCTCTTCGCCGCGCCCGCCCTGCTGCTCCTCCCGCTGGCGGAGGCGCGCGTCCTGTCCTTCGGGCTGGCGATCATCGCCGGCGCGCTGACCGGTGGCTCGCACAGCGTGATCGTGGCCCTGGCCCAGAGCCTGATCCCGGGCGCCAAAGGGCTGGCCTCCGGCCTGACGCTCGGCTTGATCTTCGGTGCGGGCGCAATCGGCAGCTTCGTGATTGGCGGCCTCTCCGACCGGATCGGGCTGGAGGCATCCTTCGAAATCGTGGCGGTAGCGACGGTCATCGCCGCGCTGCTGGCGCTGCGCCTGCCGGCCGGGACCCAGGCCGGGGTAACCGCTTCCGCTCAGCCGGAAGCAGCATCCTCGCAGGCCCGCTAGACAACAACCGGCGCAGGGGGGGAACTTGCCTCCTGTGCCCGGTATTCCGTCTGTCAGAGTTTGCGCTGTCAGCCACGCTCCTCCGGGATAACCGCGCTCAGCCGCCCCGCAGCCTGATCGAGCAGCGTTTCGGCGGCGATCGCATCCACCCCCAGCAGGGCCATCACAATTGCCGGTTTGACGCGGTTGCCGGTCGCTTCGAGCAGCCGGCCCGCGTCCTCCGGGCTCACATCCGTCACCGCACTCACGATCCGGCGCGCGCGCTCGGCCAGCTTGCGGTTGGTCACGGTCACATCCACCATCAGGTTGCTATAGACCTTGCCCAGCTGGATCATACTGGCCGTGGAGAGCATGTTAAGCACCAGCTTCTGCGCGGTACCGGCTTTGAGGCGCGTCGAGCCGGTGATCACCTCCGGCCCCACCAGCACCGGGATCGCGATCTGCGCCGTCTCCAGCACCGCCGCCGGGCTGTTGCAGGCCACGCCGATGGTCACCGCCCCGATCGCGTTGGCGCACTCCAGCGCCCCGACCACATACGGCGTGTTGCCGCTGGCGGCGATCCCGACCACGGCATCGCGCGCGGTCAGGTCCAGCGCCAGCAGGTCGCGCCCGCCCGCGTCCCGGTCATCCTCCGCGCCTTCGATGGCGTCGATCAGGGCGCGGTTGCCGCCCGCGATCAGGCCGATGACCATCCCCGGCGGCGCGCTGAAGGTCGGGCGGCACTCGGCCGCATCCAGCACGCCCAGCCGACCGCTGGTCCCGGCCCCCACGTAAATCAGCCGCCCGCCCTGCCGGAAGCAGGCAGTGATGGCGTCCACCGCGCGGGCGATGGCCGGGAGCGCCTCACGCACCGCCGGAGCGACCCGGGCGTCCTCGTCGTTCATGATCTGGAGCATCTCCAGCGTCGAGCTCCGGTCGATGTCCATACTGCGCGGGTTGCGCTGTTCGGTCAGCATGGCGCTATTCCTCCCCGGTCGGAATCAGGCGCAGGGTGACGATTTCATAGGGCTTGACATCCAGCCGCACCACCTGCCCTTCGCGGGGCAGCTCGGCCTGATCCTCCTCCAGCAGTGAGGTCTGCCAGGCCCCCGCCAGCGGAAAGCCCGCCACCAGCTTGAACGGCCCGCGCCGCCGCTGGCTCTCGTACAGCCGGACGATGAAGCCCCGCCCATCTTCGGCGCGCTTGACCGTCTCGATCACGACATTGGGCGCGCTCACATGCACGAAGCTGCTGAACGGCGCGGGTGCCTCCGGCCGGCCGCCCGGCCCCTCCCCCACCACCAGCGGATCGTTGAGGGCGTAGGCCGCCGCGATCGTGCGCTCATCCCAGCCGCCGGCATGCGGCAGCAGGCTGTACGTGAACGTGTGCTGGCCGCGATCCGCTTCCGGATCGGGGCTGACCGGGCTGCGCAGCAGGCTGAGCCGGATCACGTTATCACGGATGTCGTGCCCGTACTTGCAGTCATTGAGCAGGCTGACGCCGTAGCCGCCTTCACTGAGGTCCACCCACTTCTGAGCCACCGTCTCAAAACGCGCCCAGTCCCAGCTCGTGTTGCGGTGGGTCGGGCGCTGCACGTTCCCGAACTGGATTTCGTAGGTTGCGGCCGGGGCGAGCACCGCCACCGGGAACGCGACCTTGAGCAGGGTATGGCGCTCCTGCCAGTCGATGCTGGTCGTGATGTCCAGGCGCGGGCTGTTGTAGCTCAGGGCCACGGTCTGGGTATACGTGCTGCCCAGGATGCGGCGCGTGATCTCCAGCGCGGCGCGCAGCGGCCCGGCCTCCACCACGTGGATCGACTCCGCCGGCTCAGCCAGCCACATCCGGTCATCGTAGAAGATGTCGATATCCCAGGCGTCCCAGTTGATCGGGCGATCCTCAAAGGCCTGGAACTGGTTGGCCAGCCCGCCTTCAGGCAGCACCTCGCGCGCGTTGACTTTGTCGTATATGCGGGTGATGTCCCCGGCGGCGTTCAACTCCACGCGCAGGAAGGCGTTCTCAAGCGCATCCGGCGCGGCGCTCAGACCGGTCTCCAGTGGGGCGCTTGCCCCCTCCGTGATCACCAGCGGCATGACCCCGTAGGGCGGCACGGCGCCGGGCGCCACCCACATCCCACCCTCGACGGGCTGGACCGGGGCGGGCATGCCATCGGCGCGAACAAGCTGCTGACCTTCCGGCAGCGCCTCCGGCCAGAAGAAGAGGTCCTGGCGCTCGAACGACGTGGTATTGGCCACCACCAGGTCGCCGCCGGTGTGACGGGCCAGCGCCGCCAGCGCCGCATCGCGGGCCTCCAGGCCCATCCGCGTGACCTCGGCGTACTGGGCCTGTGACTCCACATACACTTCGGTGATGCTGCTGCCGGGGATGATGTCGTGGAACTGGTTCAGGCAGACCAGCTCCCACGCCGCCCGGAATGTCTCCGCCGGATAGGCGTAGGCCGGATCGATGGCAGCGGCCAGCGCCGCCAGCGCCTCCGCGTCGTGCAGCAGAAATTCGCTGCGGCGGTTGGCGCGCTTGTTGCGGCCCTGGGTCGTGTACGTCCCGCGGTGGCCTTCCAGGTACAGCTCCCCGTTCCAGGTGGGCAGCCGGTCGCCCGCTTCCGCCTCCAACCGCTGGAAAAACTCGTGCACGCGCCCGTAGGAGGTGCGCGGCATCCCGGGGAATGCGCCCAGCTCCCGGATGTTCTCCAGCATCTCGCGGGTTGGCCCGCCCCCGCCGTCGCCGAAGCCGTAGCTCATCAGGTGCGCGGTCTGCGATTCCTTGTGCTGGGAGTTGAGCCAGGTGCCATAGACCGCGCCCGGCCCGGCCATGGCGTTGTAGGTCGCCCGGGTGTGCAGGTCGTGATCCTCCGGCGTGGTGCTGAAGTGGGTCAGCACGCGCGTGCCGTCCAGGCCCTGCCACCAGAAGCTGTCGTACGGCAGGCGGTTGTACTGGTTCCAGCCGATCTTGATCGTAAAGAAATAGTCCAGCCCGGCCTGCCTGATGAGCTGCGGCAGCGCCCAGGCGTACCCGAACACGTCCGGCAGCCACAGCACCGGCGAGTCGGCCTCCTCCCCGAAATGCTCGCGGAAGAAACTGCGCCCCAGCAGGAACTGGCGGGCCAGCGACTCCGGGCCGGAGAGGTTGCAGTCGGCCTCCACCCACATCCCACCGATCGGCTCCCAGCGGCCCTCGGCCACGCGCTGCTTGATCCCCTCGAACAGCGCCGGGTAATCCCGCCGCACGTAGTCGTAAAGTTGAGGCTGGCTCTGGGAGAAGGTGTAATCCGGGACCTGCTCCATCAGGCGCAGGACGGTGTGGAAGGTGCGGCCCGCCTTGCGCCGGGTCTGGCCCAGCGTCCACAGCCAGGCGACGTCGATGTGAGCGTGTCCGACCCCGATCACGTCGACCGGCATCGGCGCGCCCGCCGCCGCCAGACCCTTCCGCAATGCCTGCAGCGCACCCGGCACGCTTGCGTAGAACGCCTCCCCCAGCGGGGCCGCGCCGCGCGTCTCCAGCGCCTTGAAGGCATCCTCCAGCGCGTTCAGGATGCGCCCACGCGCCGGGTCAAGTTCCTCCAGGACGCGCACTGCGCCCAGCGCCACCCGCACCAGCGCCACAAATTCGCGCGTGGGCGGATCGATCAGCACCCCGGCGCATTCGCGCATGAGCGGGGAGGGCGTGCCGCTGTCGTCGGGATGGCCCGTCCAGCCGTGCAGCGCCAGGTG
>CAZGYW010000129.1:0-7091 GCA_964530495.1 uncultured Anaerolineae bacterium | reverse complement strand
GGGCTGCCCGGCGCGCCCGGCGGCGTGGTGGAGGCCGCGATCCCGAACGCGCAGGTCGCCTCCGGCGCCTGGCAGTCTCCGATCAGGCGGCCCTGGTCGCTGATCACGAACAGCGCGGCCCGGGCGCGCGTCTGCGGATCGTGCCAGAACACGTCCTCCGCCGCCACCGGGTAAACCAGCAGCGGGCCTGTGCAGCTTTCCGGCGGGGCCTGCCGCGCGCCCGCCACCTGCAGCACAAAGCACGTCTCCGGCGCGGCATAGCCCACCAGGCCGGGGAACACCTGCGTGAAGCGCCGGACGACCGGCGCTTGCCCGCTGCGCAGCGCGAAAATGTGGAAGTCCGCCAGGTAGACCGGCTCCGGCGCGCTGGCCCGCAGGACGAGCATCTCCGGCGTGGCGGCCTCCAGCGTGATCTGGGCGTTGACGGTGGGCAGGGCCGGGGTCGCGACCGCCGCCGGCAGGGTGGCCGCCGCCGCAGGCTGCGCGGCGCCAGGCAGAACGATGACATCCGTCGCCAGGTTCACTTCCGTGGTGACGGTCGTGCGGTTGTCGCTTAACTCCACATACAGCGTGTCGCCGCTGACCTCCGGCATGGGCAGGGTCGCCCGCCAGGGCCGCCAGTCCGAAAGGACGGTCGTCCCATCGCTATCCAGCAGGCGCACCCGCCGCACCCGGCCGATACTGGTCGGACTCAGCCCCCAGAAGCTCTCGTTGGTCAGGTAGAGCGTCTCCCCGTCCGGATGCACCAGCGCGGGCAGGACATCCGGGCGCCCGCCCAGCACCGCCACAAATATCGTCCCATAGCGGTAGGGCAGCGCGGCCACCCCGGCCTCACGATAGTTGGGGTTGGTGGCGGATTCGTTATGGATGGGCGAGTTCTTCCACCAGACGATGCCCTGGCTGACCGTGCGCTGGGCGACCGAGATCTCGACGACGTTGATGCGCTCCGGGTTGTCGTAGTACGGCCAGTTGAAGGCCGGCCACAGCGCGCGCTCGCGGACGCCCTCCCCCAGGATGCCGTCATGGATGTTGGTGGGGATGCCCGGCTGGGTGAGGAGGTACTGGAGCTGGAGGGTGGCCAGCGCCTCCAGGGTGGCGTTGTACTTGAACGGAGCCAGATTCTGCTCCAGCCGCCAGGCGTTCAGCGCGGCGAACATCTCGGCGGCGGTGGGCTGCGGGCGGGCGCCGCCCTGCGCGGCGGCAGGCAGAGCAACCGCCAGCGCGACGACCGCCAGCACCACGACGATCAGGAACCGCCGCGAACGGCGGGTCCGAAGACTGAGGCGTGACATAAATGGAATCCCCTCTTGGACAACAAGTCTCTTGCAGCAGACAGAGTAATTTAAGAGGCATTATATCATAAAAGGGAAGAGGCTGCCGCAAGGGATTCCTGAAACAGCGTGGGGTGAGGAGGTCAGCGTTGATGAGGATGGTCAGTTGCCACCGGAAGTCACGCGCCTACAGCATGGAGTCGGCGTCCGTCTCTTCGGCGAAGGCCATCCCCTCGATGAAGCCGCGCGCGCGCTCGGTGTGCGGGTAGCGCGTCAGGTAGTCCCAGAAGGCCGGGCTGTGATCGGCGTGCCGGCGATGGGCCAGCTCATGCGCGATCACGTAATCCACTACGTAGGTCGGCCAGTTGCGAATCCGCTCGCTGATGCGGATGTCGCCATCCGTGCTGCCGCCGGTGGTGCAGCTCCCCAGGCGCTTCTCCATGTTCGTCACCCAGCGGATCGTGTGCCAGGCCAGCTCACCGCCGAAGTAGCGGCGGTTGATCGCCTCGGCGCGTTCCTGGAGGTCGACGGCCTGCATCCTGACCGCGCGCCGGCGCTGCTTCTGGACGCGATCCACGATGTCCGCCACCATGCGGTCCAGGTCGGCGCGACGGATGCTGCGCGGGGCGCGAATCTGGATGGTGTTGTCGCGCACCATCCAGCGGACGTTGCGGCGCAGGCGGCTGTCATAGCTGGCCACCACCTGCAGCTCGCCCTCCGCCGTTTTGACCGTGCGCTCGAAGATCTGAGTCATCGATCGCTCCTAACCTCCGGAGCCGGACATGCCCGGCGCAGTGGGGAAGGGCATCAGCGTGGGCAGCGGAATCAGCGTCGGGGCGGCGCCCGGCGCGCCGATGTACGTCCGCCAGGCGTTTTCCAGGTCGGCGAAGCTCACCCCGGTGGCCAGCGCCATGGCAGTTTCGAAGTCCTGGGTAGTCTGGGCCTGCCAGAACGCCCGGTGCGAGTCCCAGCCGTAGGTCTGAATCCAGTACTGCATGAACGCATAACCGATATCGTACACCCAGCGGTTGCGGCCATCCGGCCCGGGGTATTCGGTGGAGATGTTGCTTTGCAGGGTGGGGAAATCCGGGTGACCGGCCACGTTGCGAACGCGCTGTTCGTAATCGTACTGGGGCACCGGCTCAAAATAGGAGGCGTTGCCTTCCGTGAACCAGGCCGGAACGTCCCACGCCTCCGCGATGAACCCCTGGAAGATGTGGGTCAACTCGTGCGGGATGGTGGCGTTGATCAGGTCGCCCTCCCCCCACTGCAGCGTCTGGATCGTGTAGCCCTGCGCGCTGAAGGTCTGCCCGGCCAGGTAGGGATCCGGGTATTCCTGCCACTCTTCAAAGCTGGCCTGGTCCGGCATGACGACGACGTACGGTTTGTAATCCAGCTGGAACCCGAAGGCGTCTTCCAGCACGAACATGGCCTGCGCCGCGCTGGTAAAGAGATCGTCCATCAGCGACTGGCGCGCGCCGAACATCAGCACCACCACGTTCTCGTCTTCCGCCCGCAGCCACTTGCGGGTGTTGTCGGCATACTCGGCGCGCAGGTCGGCGCTTTCGTAGCGGTTGCCGGCGCTGTCACTGGCCCGGAAGCGGTAGTTGATCTCCACCCAGGGCGGGCTGAACCGGCGGTCGAAGTGCACAAACGCGCCCCGCGCCGCGTCCCATTCCAGGTTCATGCTGGTCCGGCCCCCGTCGCGCGTCCAGGTGATGACCTGCACACGCGCGATCGATCCGGCGCTGCTGCTGCCGCTAAAGACGAACTCCACGCCGTCCGGATAGCGCGAAATCATCGCGGCCTGCTCGATGCTGAACAGCGCGGCGGCGGCCGTCGCCGTGGGGTCGGCGGTCGGGATGGCCGTAGGGGAGGGTTCAGGGGTGGGAGTCAGCGTGCTGATCGCGCCCAGCGCCCCGGCCGGCAGCAGTCTGCCACCCACGCCGGGCAGCAGGAGCGCGCCCGCCGCCAGAAAAATCGCCAGCCCCAGCCAGACCAGTGTACGCTTGTGTGTGGTGCTCATCTGCCTGTCCCGTTGTTCCCCGTCAATCGAATGCGCCCGATCATACCACACGCCCGGCCAGCCGGGCTTAACGCCTGCTGAGAATGCCGGCAGGCTCACCCCGGGGCAAGGGCTTCAAATGCAAGGTGCACGGATTCACACTGATAAAGCACGGATCAGCACAGATTTTTCAGGCTCGCTTTGCCACCGCTGACCTTGCTCCGATTTCAGTCGAGACATCGGCATAGCAGGCTTGAATGAACTGCTCTGATTATCAGCGAAAATCCGTGAAGCATCTGTGAGAATCCGTGCCCCATTCCCTGTTTTTCCGACTCAGGCGTGAAGCGATTGCCCTGAGGCTCATCCAGCGCTGATTGACGCTCCTCCCTAAGCGTGTTACAGTAACCGCGGCGGCGCGCGCAGGGTTGTGGCGCAGTCTGGCCGGGCTTATCCGGCCAATCCCCTGCGGTTCGCCACCCCGCAATTATCGTTTGTGCCGGCGGATTGGGCGCCTTCATCTTTCATGTTCCTGCCCGGTCTGGCGCGGCGATCTGAGGTACGGTTGCATGAGCTTCGAGTTCTTCCTGCGCCTGGCAGGAATGGTGATCTTTAGCATTGTCGGTGCGCGTCTGGGTGCCAGCCTGAGTGACGCGCTTGTGCTCCCGGTGGATGCCGCCGGACTCATCTTTGCCCTCCTCGGCACGCTTTTCGGCCTGATCGTCACCCCATGGCTGACCACCATCCCGGCCCGCGCCGGGCGCCGCGCGCTGCTGTCAACCTCCATCGACACGGTGGTGATGGCCTTCGCCGGGCTGGTGCTGGGCCTGCTGCCCGCGCTGTTGTTCGCCTATCCGCTGTCCCTCCTGCCGGAGCCATTCGGCACGGTTGGGCCGGCCATCCTGACGGTGCTGGCCGGTTACCTGGGCATGACCCTCTTCGCCGTGCGCTCAGATGACCTGTTCAACCTGCTGGAGAGCCTGCGCCGCGACGGCCGCATCCTCGGCGAGGGCGCCGCGCCAGCCAGCTCGATCCTGCTCGACACGAGCGTGATCATCGACGGGCGCATCCAGGACATCGCGGAGGCCGGGTTCCTGAACTGGTCGCTGGTCGTGCCGCGCTTCGTGCTGGAGGAGCTGCAGCACATCGCCGATTCCCCGGAAATGCTGCGCCGTAACCGGGGTAAGCGCGGCCTGGAAGTCCTGCGCGAGCTGAAGCGCATGGAAGCGGTGACGGTTGAGGTCGTGGACGACGACGTGCCGGATGTGGTTGAGGTCGACCACAAGCTGGTGATGCTCGCCCGCCAGATGGACATGGCGATCATGACCAACGATTTCAACCTGAACCAGATCGCCAAGCTGCAGGGCGTGCGTGTGTTGAACATCAACATGCTGGCCAACGCCGTCCGCGCCGAATTCATTCCCGGCGAGATCATCACGCTCAAGGTGATCCAGGAGGGCAAGGAGCAGGATCAGGGTGTGGGCTACCTGCAGGACGGCACGATGGTCGTGGTGGAAAACGGCAAGCGCTACCTGGATCGCACCATCCGGGTGGAGATCACGCGCCTGATCAGCCGGGAGGCCGGCAAGATGTACTTCGCCCGGCCTGAATCCGAGTAAGGCCGTCATTGCGCTGGAAACGGCAAGGGCGCCCCGCGAACGGAGCGCCCTTTTGTGTTGCGATCTGGTGGACGGCCTGCGCGCCACCATTACCCCGGGTTCAGGGCAGGTCTTCCAGCGGGCGCGGGGCCTGCGCCAGTTCATCCGCCGTGACCGGCTCGGGCATAATCTCCAGCTTGACCCGCACGCACAGCGCGAACCCGGCCGGGCGATCTTCCCCGCCGGCGGGGAAGTCCACGCGGTAGTCCAGCCCGGCGCTGGCGCAATGGTTCAGCGCCTCGGTCGTGGCCCGCAGCAGCCGGTGGTACTCGCCCTCGATGTAGTCGCGGTCTTCGTCGTCCAGGCTGGATTTCTCGATGTGAACGTGGCGGGCCACATCCAGCGCGGTGGTGAGCGCCGCCTGCAGCCGGGTGAGGTAGGCGGCATATTCGGAATCCGTCATGTCATGCACGAAATGATCCATCTGTCCCCTCTTCTGACGCGGATGGCTCGGGTCGCGCCAGGCGCCCATTATACAGCGCCTCCTGTACGAACGCATGCAGTCGGGTGAAATGGGCGCCCTGCCAGTAGACCTGTCCGCAGGCCTGGCAGCGCCGGAAGTCGTTGTAGTGCTCGCGGGTACCCGGTTCCAGCTGGTCGGCGATTTCCGCCCTGGCGACCGGCTCCAGCCGCCCGTTGCAGCGCAGGCAGCGCGTGAAGGGCCGGATCGCCCCGGTCAGGCTGTAACGGCGCAGCACCTCCAGCAGTTGCTGGCGCGAGTTCGTGGAGCGCAGGCAGTAGCCGTGGGTCACGGTGTTGCGCTTGAGCAGGCCGCGATCACGGGTGAGCATGATCCGCCCTTCTTCCGCCGAAATGCGGGCCAGGTTGGCATCGTCATAGTCCTCCGGGAAGAGCGCGTCAAACCCCAGCAGGCGCAGGTATGTTGCCAGCTTGCCCAGGTGCACGTCCAGAACGAAGCGCGGCTCCGGGGGCGGCTCGGGGCGCACCCGCGTCAGGCTGCTCACGTCCAGCGCGCTGAACGGCGGGTAGACGCTCACCCGGTCGCCATCCTGCACCACGTAGTCAAAGCCGGCCGACTCGCCGTTGACGAGCAGCAGGTCAACCTCGGTATGCGGCACGCCCAGCGCCTCGATCATGTCTTTGATGGAGGCGCGCTCCGCAAACGGGTGCAGGAGATCGCGCCCGCGCCGGGCGCCGGGCAGGAAGCCGTTCAGGTCGGCGTAGAAGCGAAAGGTAGCCGAAGGCATGACCGGGGAGACCGGGCTGCTAACGGGCAGCCACCAGCGCCGCGCGCAGCGCGCCGACGTTCTCGAAGATGTGATCGGGCTGGAACGGGCTGCCGGGCACATCCGCGGCCTGCGTTTCGCCGGAGAGCACCAGCGCGGTCTGGATCGGGGCGGCCTGGCCCATGGCGATGTCGGTGTACAGCCGGTCGCCCACCATGCACAGCGCCTCCAGGGGCAGGCCCATGCGCGCCGCCGCCATGCTCAGGATGTGCGGGTTGGGCTTGCCGATGATCGCATCCGGCCGCCGCCCGGTGGACGCCTCCACAAAGGCGATCATCGCGCCGATGTCGGGGATGTAGCCGCCCGCCACCGGGCAGTTGAAGTCCGGGTGGGTGGCGATGTACGGCAGGCCGCCCCGCACCAGGTCGCACAGGCGGGTGAATTTGGCATAGTCGATGGTCATGTCGAAGCCCAGCACCGCGCAATCCGGCGCGTCGAACTCCGGCGCGAAGCCGAACGCCTCAAATTCCGCGATCAGCTCCGGCGTGCCGAAGAGCGCCGGGCGGCGGTGCGGCGTTGCGGCACGCAGGTACTGGGCCGTGGCGGAGCCGGAGGTCAGGATGCGCGCCAGTGGGACGCTCAGGCCCAGCCCGGCCAGCTTGGTCACGTAGGCGCTGCTGCTGCGGGAGGAATTGTTGGTCAGCAGCAGGTAAGGCACCCCGGCTTCTTCCAGGTAAGCCAGGAATTCCGCCGCACCGGGCAGCAGGTGATTGCTCAGGTAGAGCGTGCCGTCCATATCCAGCAAGAAACCGCGCACATCCGCCAGAGTCGCCACAGCCGCGTTCCTTTCAGTACAAGCGGGTCATGCCCCAAGCATACCCGACCGCCCCGACCGCCGGCAATGCGCTCCCCGGGGAGCGCCGCACCGCCCTGCTTGTGATGCCGGGAATCCTGAGTACAATGAGCATAGTAT
>CAZGYW010000128.1:0-7124 GCA_964530495.1 uncultured Anaerolineae bacterium | reverse complement strand
GGGGCGCAGCAGGCTGACGCCCCTGCATGCCTCCTGCCACTTGACTCTTGTCTCTGTTTTTCGCTACCCGTACTTCTGCATAAAACGGTGAATGCGCTCCAGCGCCTCTTCCAGCTTTTCGTAGGAGGTGGCGTAGCACGCCCGGACGAAGCCCTTGCCGCTCTCCCCGAAGGCGGAGCCGGGGATCACGGCCACCCGCTGCTCCTCGATCAGCTTCTCGGCAAAGGTGCTCTCGTCCATGCCGCTGGCCGCCACGCTGGGGAAGGCGTAGAACGCGCCGCGCGGCTCAAAGGTTGCCAGTCCCAGCTCGTTGAAACCGTGGACGACCAGCAGCCGCCGCCGGTTGTACTCCGCCCGCATCTGCTCCACATGCTCTTCCCCGTGGGTCAGCGCTTCCAGGGCCGCGTGCTGGGCCGGAGTCGGCGCGCTCATGATCGTGTACTGATGGATCTTGCGCATGGCGGCCAGCAGGTCCTTCGGCGCCGCCGCCCAGCCCAGCCGCCAGCCGGTCATGGCATGCGACTTGCTCACGCCGCCCAGCACGATCGTGCGCTCCTTCATGCCCGGCAGCGTGGCGAAGTTGACGTGCTCCACGCCGTAAACCAGCCGGTCGTAAATTTCATCGCTGACCACCAGCAGATCGTGCTTCTGCGCCACGGCCGCGATCTCCAGCAGGCGCTCGCGGGTCATCACCGCACCGGTGGGATTGTTGGGGTAGCCGATCAGAATCGCCCTGGTGCGCGGGGTGACGGCCGCCTCGATCGCGGCGCCGGTCACCTGGAAGTCTTCCGCCACGCGCGTCTCCACCATCACGGCCTTGCCGCCGGCCAGGATCACCTCCGGCGCGTAGGCCACGAAGCACGGCTCCGGGATGATCACCTCATCGCCAGGATTGATGATCGCGGTGAAGGTCAGGTACATCGCCTCGCTAACGCCGACCGTAATCAAAAGGTTATCGTTCGGGTCGTAGTCCAGGCCGTACAGGCGCTGGAGGTAGTTCGCCAGCGCGACGCGCAGCTCCAGCATGCCGGAATTGGAGGTGTAGTGCGTCTCCCCCTGTTCCAGGGAATGGATGCCAGCGCGCAGGATCGGCGCCGGGGACACAAAGTCCGGTTCGCCGATGCCGAGCGAGATAACATCGTCCATAGTCGCGGCAATGTCGAAAAAGCGGCGAATGCCGGATGGCGGGATGCTCTGAACCCGCGCCGAGATGAAATCACGCATGAGAAACTCCTCCGTGCCAGATGGGAAAACGCAGCTCCGCTGCCCTTATTATGCGCCGGAAACGGCGCGTTTGGCTACCGCTTATCACCCGCCCCGCGCGTTACTCCGCCAGCGGCAGGCTGGCGCTGAAGGTCGCGCCGCCGCCCACGCCGGGGCTTTCCACCCACAGCCGGCCGCCATGCGCCTCCACAAAGCCACGCGCGATGCTCAACCCCAGGCCCATCCCGCCATAGCGCCGGGTGAGGTGATCATCCACCTGGAAGAACTCCTCGAAAATGCGCTCCTGGTGCTCCGGCGCGATGCCGATGCCCGTGTCGGCCACGCGCAGCCAGGCCTCGCGCGGGCGCCGCGTGCAGGAGAGCGTGATTGTGCCGCCGGAGGGCGTGAACTTCACGGCGTTATTGAGCAGGTTGGCGAGTACCGTCTGGATGCGGGCCGGGTCCACCCACAGAATCGCATCCTCCGCCGGAAGTTCCACAACCAGGCGGTGCCCTCTGGCGGCCGCCGTCGCGGCGATATCCTGCTCGGCAACCTGGAAGAGCGCCGCCACACTCACCCGCTCGCGGGCCAGCTCCACCGCCGCGCCGCCCTGCAGATTGCTGATGTTGGTGAGCTGCTCGATGATCCCGCGGAGTTGCATCGCCCCCCGGAAGACCGCATCCGCATGGGCGCTGACCTCGCCCTGCGCCTCTTCCTTCAGGAAGGACGCATAGCCCAGGATGATGCCCAGCGGCGTGCGCAGCTCGTGGCCCGCCACGCCGATAAACGCGTTCTTCATCCGGTCCAATTCCGAAAGCTCGCGGTTGGCCTGCTGGAGCGCCGTCACCAGCCGGGCATTCTCGATGGCCACCGCCGCCTGCGAGGCCAGGAAAAGCAATGCGCTGCGGTTCTGGACCGTCCAGCCGCCGTTCACCCTGTTGACGGCTTCCAGCACGCCCATCACCTGGTCGCGAATGCGCATCGGCACCCCCAGGATCGAGCGGGTGGTGAACTGCATCATCTCGTCCGTGCGGCGGTAATGGCGTGGATCCGCCGAGACGTCGTTGATCGCCACCGGGCGGTTTTCCCGCAGGATCAGGCCGGCGATGCTGCCTTCCAGCGGGACGGGCTGGCCGATGATGGTCGCTTCGCCGCCGCTGCTGGTGGCGGCAAAGACCAGCTCCCGGGTGTGGGGGTCCACCAGCAGGATCGACGCCGATTCGGCACCCACCAGCTCGCAGGCCGCATCCATGATGTAGCGCAGCAGCGGATCGAGCGCCAGGGTGGAATTGAGCACCAGGCTGACGTTCACAAGGCGGGTCAGTTCCTGGATGCGTTGCTTGAGCAGGTCCGGCGATTCGGTCATGGGTAACCTGTGATTAACAGGAGGAACTGCCTTTCATCGTACATGAATCCGCGCCGGTGAGCAATTGCCCGGAAGCAGGGAAAAACAAAAGCACACCGCAAAGAGCGCCAGGGGGAAATTAAAAGAGCGCAAAGGCAAACCGCCAGAAACGTCAGGTCAGCTGTAGCTGGTGAGTGGGATGCACCGCGCGCTTGTTGGAAGCGCTTGTTGTGCACAGACTCTTTCTCTTTAGTAATGAATCATGTAGTCGTCATAGTAGGGGCTGTGGATATGTGGGCAAGTCCGCCGATCTACAGCCTGTGACCGCCACCGGTGGGGGAGGTTTGCTGGGGAGGCCCACCGGGTATGGGTAGCGGTTGTCCACTTGTCCACAGGCTGCGCTGTGGACGGTTACGGTGCTTATCCACAGGCGAATCCGGGCCGTGTGGCCGCCCGGATGTTCTAGGCTACCGGTGGGGGGTGAGCCTTCCGGGAAGGCCCTATCTGCGGAAAGCGTGATGCAGCCCATTCCGGACTTGTCCACACCGATCAGGGTTTATCCCCAGATTCCCGCAAGTTATCCACAGCGGCGTGGGGTCATGGAATCCGGATGCCCTGGAAAATGCGTTCTACAGCCCAGATGTGGGGGTGAGTCAGGCCGGTCTCTGGTGGATTCACCCAGATGTAGGGGGGCGGGAATCGCGCCCGGCCAATGTTAAAGTTTCATTCTTGGCGTGGTGTTGTGGATAACTGATTTCACGAAAATTTAACATTGCGATATCGTACGAAACGTGGTTGGGATGGCTTTGGGATATCCGGGCCGGGGCTGCCCAGCAAAAAGCGCGCCCGGTCGGCGCGCTCTGGACTGCCAGTGGTGAGGGGGGCGCTATTTGGCGCCGGCTTCCGCCTCGTCATCGTCATCCCAGGTGATGATCCAGATGCACGCGCCGGCCACGAGCGCCGTGGCCACGATCAGGGCGATCCACTGCCCCGGCAGCAGGCCGACGTCGCGCGCCTCAATCGCCAGCAGGATGATCATGCCCAGCGCCAGGACAATCCACGCTGCCAGGCGCGGGTGCGATTCCGCCCAGGCTGCTCCGGGCAGCCGCTTCAAGAAGTCCACGCTCAACCCTCCACTGCCACGTTTAGAGTGGCTTCAACACCCGTTCGCGGCGAAGCTGTTTGGCCAGGATCCGCGTGCCGGCGGGCTGGCTTTCGCGGGCGGCTTCCCGCCAGGCCGGAACCTTGATCTGGTCCAGCAGGCGCGGCTCGTAGCCCTGGCCGGCGAACACGTCCAGCACCGGCTGCGGCGTATCCTGCGGCAGGAAGAAGTAGCCAATCTCGCTTTGCAGCTCGCGGGACGCGCTTTCGATCAGGTCGATCAGGCCCGTGATCACCGGGGGGATCATTGCCTCCGGCTTGAGGAGGAATTCATCCACGCGGGTGATCAGGTTTTCCACCTGGAAGCCGGCCAGGCCCACATTGCGCCCGTCGCCGTCCGCCAGCAGGTAACTCTTCTGGCCAAAGGCCATCATCACGTCAAGCCGGGTGGTTGGCTTGCCGGTGAAATTGGTCAGCAGGGCGGCGATCTCCTCCGCGTTGGAGGGCTTGCCGCGCTTGATGGAGACCTCGTGGATCGGGCGCGGGCCGGTAGCCTGCGCCGGTTCCACCGCGATCGTGCGCGGCGCTTCTTCTGCTTCCTGCTGGTGGCCCAGGCGCAGCACCAGCCTGGCCCATTCCGCCTGCACGCGTTTCCAGGTGGCGTCCGGCGTCTCGTTGTTGGGGATGACCACCGCCGCGCGGGCCAGCTTGTCCGCCTGCGGGTTCTGCAGCTCGATGCGCTTGCGGGCCTCCCACTCGGAAAGGCCGGTCTTCACCAGCCGGGCGACCTGCTGCTCCGGGGCGGCATCCACCACCCAGATCGCGTCCACCTTGTCGGCCAGGTACCCTTCCAGCAGGTCGATCGCTTCCACGATCACGATTTTATGGCGGGCGCGCGCGATCAGCGTATCCAGCGCGCGGCTGACGATGGGCTGGACCAGCGCCTGGCGGCGGCGCAGCGCCTCCGGATGGGCGAAGCTCACCGCGTCCAGTCTGGCGCGGTCAACGCGCTTCTCGGCGTCCAGCAGCCACAGGCCGAAGGTCTGCACGATGGGCTTGTAGGCCGGCGCGCCGGGTGCCATCGCCTGGTAACCCAGGCCGCCTGCGTCGATGGTGTAGGCGCCGAGGTGCTCCAGCATCTTGCGCACCTGGCTCTTGCCCATCGCCAGGTTCCCTGTGAGGCCGATTACGTATTTGTCTGGCCAGTGCCCCACTGTCGTCCCTCCCGGCTTGCCACGCGATTGGAGATGAATACTCCCGCATTGTATCTTGGCCCGTTCCCGAGGGCAAGCCGCCCTGAAAAGGCCAACCGCAAAGATCGCAAAGGAAAGACTAACCGCCAGGGGCGCAAAGAAATACCATTCAAAAAGCCTTTGCGGCCTTTGCGGTGAGGATGTTTTCTCCCGCCCGGCGGCGCACGTTACAGCGAGGCGGCCAGCCAGCGCAGGACGGCGCGGAAGGCGCGCTGCGCCAGCCCGGGATGACTCTGCTTCCGGAAATCGCGCGCGGCATCTGTCAGGCGAACACGCCGCCCGTAGCGGGCCGCCAGGGCCTGCTGGTGCTGGCGCACCCACACGTAGAAATCCGCCGCCGTGCGCTCCGGGAACAGGCTCAGCAGCCCGGTCGCCAGGATGTCCTGGATGGCGGTTTCGTAGAGCAGGTCATACCAGCCGGTGACGGCTTCCGGCCAGACCGCGTCGCCACCATCGCTCAGGGCCAGCGCTCGCTGGAAGTCCTCGATCTGGGCCAGCAGGGCGGGGTAACCGCCCGGCGCGGTGAGCAGGATGCCATGCTCAGGACGCAGGCCATCCAGCCCGGTACGCTCCAGGAACTCGCGGCGCTCGGCCTCGATCAGCAGCGCGGTGATGTCCGCGTCCGGCGCGGCATCCTGGACCGGGTCGGGGTATTCCCACACGTAGGCTTCGATGCTCTCCAGCGCCAACTGGCGGGCCACGGAAACGCGGTGGTTGCCGTCCTTGACGAAGTACGAGGCCCCCACTTTGTACAGCTCCACCGGCGGGACGCCGCCGCTGGTCGGGTCGAGGTAGATCTCCGCGATCCGCTGCCAGCGGCTCTTGAGGGCGTCATCCCCCGGCAGGAACGCCGTGGTGAAGTCCCGGTAGCGGCCCTGGCTGCCGGCGATGGCCGCCAGCGGCACATTCTGGACGCCCTGGTAGATCGCGTGGCGCAGGCTCAGGCGGCGGGCGATATCGTTGAAGTCATGCAAACGGGTGGGTTCACCCGGTTCTTTGCGGGTCATGGTTTCCAGGCGGGCCTTGCGCCGGGCCTGGAGCCAGTTGTGGCGCGCTTCAGTGCGGTACTGGGATGCGCTTTCTGCAATCATGGTAGTGGCCCTCCTTACAGTAAGAGATGTCAGGGCACCTGTTGCATTATAGGCTCTCCAGCGGGGTGTAAATACCATAAGATGTACGAAGTTCAGGCGGGGAAACGCACAACATTGGGGCAGACTGCACAGGGAAACGGCGGTTTGCGGGGCAATATCGCCGGATGTTAACGGGGCTTTAATGCGGTCTTCATCTCGATTTGAGCACTTTGCCGGGCAGAAAAGCGGCGAAGCGGTGAAGCGTCTATGCGTCGAAGCGAAAGACAAAACGCAGGGGCACGGATGTTCACGCCTTTTTCACAGAGTCACACGGAAAAGGCTTGATAGTCTTTGGATTATCCGTGCTTCATCCGCGCAAATCCGTGCCCCTGTTTTTCAGTCGCCCGCCGCCAGCGCGACCAGGCCATTCTCCAACCCGACCCACAGCCGGCCATCCGGGCCCATCCGCAGCGCCCCGGTCGGGGAGCCGGGCAGCCCGTCCACCCGCGTGTAGCGGGTCAGCGCCCCGGCCTGCCAGCGCGCGACCGAATCCGGGCAGGCGATCCACAGCGCGCCATCCGCCGCGCTGATCATCCCCCGCGCCGCGCAGATCGCATCCAGGTCAAAGCCCTCGTCCGGGGTGAAGCCTTCCTCCAGGCGGAACAGTGGCGGGAAGACCAGTGCCACCGGGAACGGCGCGTCCCACGCCCCGCCCCGGGAGGTCGCCGCCTGGCCGTCCTCCAGCCCGGCCCACAGAATGCCATCCGCGATCCACAGCCGGGTAGGGACGGCCCCCGCCGGGAAGCCGGGCGCGGGCGCAAATTCCCCCGTCTCCGTCAGGATCAGCAGGCCCGCGTCCGTTGCCGCGTAGAGCGTGTCCTCCACGAAGATCAGGTCATGCACGGGCTGGCGGCGGCCGGTCTCGTAGAACGTCCACGCCACCGGCGCGGGCGGGGAGAGCACCGCGTCCGCAACCACCGTGCGGGCCAGGTCGGTCGCCTCAAAGCCCAGGTCGGAGGTCACGCCGCCGCCGTTGCCGAGCAGCACCAGCGCCAGCGAGAGCAGCCCGAAGGCCATCACCGCCAGCGCGATCCGGGCCGAATCGGAGAGACGCCGCGAGTCGTGTTCCGGGGTGGTCATCGCTCGCTCCTC
>CAZGYW010000127.1:0-7135 GCA_964530495.1 uncultured Anaerolineae bacterium | reverse complement strand
CGCCAGCGGGTCGCCATTGCCCGCGCACTGGCGCTGCGGGCCAGGCTGGTGCTGGCCGACGAGCCTACCAGCGGCCTTGATACGGTCAGTGCGCGGCGTGTGCTGGCGCTGCTGCGGGCCATTGCTGCGGCTGAAGACACCACCTTTCTGCTCGTGACCCACGACCAGATGCTGGCTGAATTCGCCGACAAAGTCTACGACCTGATGGATGGCACAATCACCACGCGTGCGCCATCTGTACCGATGGAGACCCCTGCCCATGCGACGTTATAGTGGCCTGCTCACCTTTTTCGTTGTCACCGGACTGGTGATTGTTGCGGCGGTGGGCGCCGTTGTGGTTATGTTGCTGGCTGACAACCGGCCCGAATCGGAGATGGTCGCGCTTCAGGCGCAGGACCTGACCGGCAGCCCAACCCCCACCGAGACGATCCCGCCCTACACGCCGCTGCCCTCCCTGACGCCTTCACAGACGCTGCTGCCACCCCCAACCTTTGAGCCGCCAACAGCCACGCCGTTCCCTTCAAATACACCCACCATCACCCCCACACCGGTCTATGGGGTCAGTGTCTCAATTCCGGGGCTGCACGGCGCAGAAACCGCTACCCCCTCCGGCACGCCAGGCTGCAGCGTGCGTGACGACTGGAAGCTGACCTACACCGTCCAGACCGATGACGCGCTGGCCAGGATCGCTGACGCCTATAACACGTCGGTGGATGCGCTGGCGGAGGGTAACTGCCTTGCGGACCCGGACCTGATCCGGGTGGGGCAGGAGCTTCATGTACCGGGGGAGGCTCACCCAACGCAACCGGAGTATGTTTGCACGCCCTGGGAAGTGCTCACCCCGTTTAACGGCTCGCAGACCGTGCCCGCCGATGGCAATATCACCTTTAACTGGCGCGGCCCGGTTTCCCCCAAGTACCTGATCCGTGTCACCCGGCCGGATGGTACGCAGTACGAGCGGGTGGTCGAACTGCGGATGAACGACACAATTGATGTCAGTGACCATCTGCGGGAAGAAGGCGTATACACCTGGTACGTTTACCCGCTGGACGGAAATTTCGCGCAAATTCCATGCCTGGAAGGCGGTCCCTGGACTTTCTACAAGACTGCCGCCGCCACCTACACCCCGGTTCCGGAAGTCAACACCAGTCCTGCGGGCGGCTAGCGCCGGGGTACGATGTCATCGGTCGAGCCAGTGTCTCAAAAGGGGACGATCATGGCCAATTCCACATCGTCAGGACGCCGCCGTATCTGGCCGCAATCCATTCGCTGGCAGCTACCGCTGACTTACGCGGCGATCGTGCTGCTGACGGTGTTCACGCTGGCGACCGTCCTGCTCCTGGTGCTTGACCAGTTCTACACCGCCCGCGAAACCGCCTATATGACGGGCAACGCCCGGGCTTTTGCCGATCGGATTGAGCGCCTGGTGCCTGGTGATCTGCTAACCAGGGAAGCGCTCCTCCCGGTGTTGATGCCTGTATCCTTTCTCTCGCGCAGCCGGATTCGGATTCTGGACCCGGCCGGAGGGGTGATTGTCGACTCGCTTGCCATTGAAGACGCTGATGCGGTTGTATTCTCACTGGAAGCGGGGCCAGGTGCCTGGATGGCGCCGGAGGGCGGCGAAGCCCCGGGTGCTTTCAGCGGCGGGAACATTTCAATTCAGGTGGGCCGTCTGCGTTTTCTTGAGGACGGCTTGAGTGGCAGTGGGCGCCCACCCGGCCCGGATTACACGTTATGGGCTTCAGACGCGTTGTTTGGTTATGACTTCGACCAGACCGGGAGCGAACGCCAGGCGCCTCAGTATTCGGATGTAGTGGTTGCGGTCCCGCTTCATGATGCAGACCAGGCGCTGATTGGTTACCTGGAGCTTTCCGAGGGGCCGTCGTTTGGCACGGATGTGATCCAGAGCGTGATTCGCCACCTCCTGCTGGCCGGTGTGCTCGTGGTGCCGCTGGCCATCATGATCGGATGGGTGATCAGCCGCAACCTCAGCCAGCCGATCATCCGCCTGACCCGCGCTACCGAGCAGATGGCAGAGGGCGACCTGGGCACCCGCGTCCGGATTGACCGGACCGATGAGCTGGGCCGGCTGTCTGCCGCGTTCAACACGATGGCGGCCCAGATCGAAGCCACCATCAATTCCCTGCAGCAGTTTGTGGCGGATGCTGCCCACGAGATAAAGACGCCGATCACGGCCATGCGCACCAACCTGGAATTGGCAGAAGCGGGCGTCCAGGATGAAAACAGCCGATCGGATCTGATGCTGGCCCAGCGTGAGCTTAACCGTCTGGAGCACCTGACCAGCGGCCTGCTGGCGCTGGCCCGGCTTGAATCGGGTGGCATGGAGACGGTTCACGAGCCGCTGGATATTGCGCATGTGATCCGCCAGTTGCACGAGCAGTTCGCCTCCCGGGCAGAGCAGGCTGGAATCACCCTGACTACCGAGAACATCGAGCAGGCTGCGCTGATTACCGGAGACCAGAGGCAGATCATCCGCGTGCTGGAGAATCTCATCGATAACGCGCTGAAGTTCACGCCAGAGGGCGGATCGGTCACGATCGCGCTGGACAACGAGGGCGGAGCCGACAGCGTGCAGATCAGCATCCAGGACACGGGCATTGGCATCCCGGAAGCCGACCTGCCGCAGTTGTTCTCTCGTTTCCACCGTGGCCGCAATGCTGCCGCCTATCCCGGTAATGGCCTGGGGCTGGTGATCGCCAGGACTATTGTTGAAGAGCACGGTGGCAGCATTGCCGTGCGCAGCAGCGCGCAGGGCACAACGTTCATCACCAGCCTGCCCCGCTGCGAGCGACAGGATAAGAGCACATGACTCACACGCATCACATCCTCCTGATTGAAGATGATCCGGGAATCGCCCAGAGCCTGCAAAACGGCCTGACTCGCGAGGGGTATAGCGTGCACTGGCAGTCGGATGGCGCGAGTGGGGTAGTGTATGCCCGCGACCATAACCCGCACCTGGTGATCATGGATGTGCGTCTGCCGGATGGCTCCGGGTTTGACTTCTGCCGGACGTTACGCCAGCTCGGGCTCCGGCAGCCAATCATCATGCTCACGGTGCAAAACTCCGAAACGGACAAGGTGATTGGCCTGGAGATGGGTGCGGATGACTATGTGACGAAGCCGTTCAGCCTGCGGG
This sequence comes from uncultured Anaerolineae bacterium, assembly GCA_964530495.1. Classification (GTDB taxonomy): domain Bacteria; phylum Chloroflexota; class Anaerolineae; order Aggregatilineales; family Ch27; genus CAZGYW01. Next base: position 3,978 of record CAZGYW010000127.1, on the reverse strand, counting down.
AGCTGCTCTCTCGCATTCGCGCGCACTTGCGGCGTGCGTATGGAGACCTGGCGATAAGCAGTGGAGAAGTGTTATTCGCGGGTGACCTTGTGATCGACCGGCAGCGCGGGAGCGTGTTGCGTGGTGAGCACGACCTGAACCTGACGCCGACCGAGTTCCGGCTGCTGGCCTACTTTGCCCAGCATCCCAACCAGGTGTTAACCCGCGGCCAGATTCTGGATGCGGTGTGGGGCTACGAGCGCAACCCGGAAACTGAGCAGGTCGTCACGGTGAACATCCGCCGCCTGCGAGAGAAGGTCGAGCATGACCCCGGCAATCCACACCTGATCCTCACCTTGCCCGGGCAGGGGTATAAGCTGGTTATGTAGGCAGGGCCTGGCCCCGGCAGGCCGGTATTCCGTGCGCAACACGCAGCAACCGGCGGCCTGCGGAGGACACGCTTTCAACGCGCGGGAGAGATGCGGAGGCCTCCCGGGTGGAGGCCCGGCTACTGGTCCTCCACGCCGGCAATGGCCGCCAGCCCTTCCGGGTCAATGATCTCAATCTGGTGGCGTTCCACCCGGATGAGGTTGGCGCTGGCCAGGTTGCGCAGGGCCCGGTTGAGCACGTCCGTAACCGTTCCCAGCCGGTTAGCGATCTCGGTCTGCGTTGCCCAGCGCTGGCGCTGGAGCAGCCCCTCGGAGGCTCCTTCCAGCAGGTAGCGGGCCAGCCGGGCCTCTATCGTGCGTAATGAGAGGTCTTCCACCATCGTAATCAGCCGCCTAACGTGCTCCGCCAGGTGCTGAATGACCAGTTGCGCCAGCTCCGGGTATTGTTTGAGCGCGAGCAGAATGGCCTCGCGCTGGATGATCCACAGTGTTGAGGGTTCCAACGTCATGACTGTGACCGGGTTAGTGCCGGCCACAAAGATACTGATCGCGTTGAAGACTTCGCCTGGCCCGATGAAATTCAGGACTTGTTCACGACCATCGGGGGCGATCTTCACGGCTTTCAGCCAGCCCTTCTGGACGATGTAGAGCGCCGTGTTTTGCTCCCCTTCCAGGAACACGACCTGGCCGGCCGGGTACGTGCGCTGATCAGCTTCCCTGGCGATGTTTTCCACCTGGGCCATGTCGATCCCGGTCAGGTATGGCACCGCCTGTAAAGCGTTTAGCGCGTCACGATTGAGCTTCATAGCGCTACCCCCTCCGGGAATTCTGCTCGTTTTTTTCATTGTGGACCATCCCCGACGGCTCTGCAAGAGGCTGTGCGGCTAAATCCGACATAAGTCGGAGACTTCCCGGGGGGGCACGCGTTATGCTGAGGGTAGTGATGAGGATGAGGCCATGCAGCACCCTGCTGACGATGAGATTCCCGTCCCCATAATTGTTCCAGAGTTGTGCACCGGTTGCGGGTTGTGCGTGCAGGTTTGCCCGAATGGTGCGCTGGCGATACAGGCATCAACGGCTGTGGTGGCCGCGCCGGACGCCTGCACTTATGACATTGCGAGCAAATCTGCCCGGCGCAGGCCATCAGCCGGCCTTTTCGAATTGCACTGGTCCCTGTGAAGAAAGAGAGCCTGGAAAAATGAAACCATCGTACTATGCAAACTGGCAGGATCATGTTGCTTTCTCACCGGCCGGCCCGCAGCCCAAGACCCTGGTGGAGGACGAGAAGGTCAGGGTGATCCTTGGCTGCCTGGAGGAAGGGCAGCGCATTCCCCCGCATCCAGAGGCGCTGGCCGTCTATCACTTCCTCGAAGGGACGGGCTGGATGACTGTCGACGGTGAACGGCATCCGGTCAGCGCCGGTGCGACAGTCATCACGCTGCAGGGGGCAATCCGGGCGGTGGAGGCGGGGACCCGGCTGGTCTTCCTCGCCACCCGCATCGCCTGAACCCCCGCGTGGGGGGGTGGGCTGAAGCCAATAAACCCGGCATCAGTCCGAAGATAGTGGGGCCCTTTCCGTGGGCAAGACCGGGCTGCCGACTGCAATGACCGGGAAGCCCGCCTTGCCTTGCATCTTGAGCGGCGAATCCTGGTCAGCCTGCTGCAGGGCTGGCGTGCCTGGACGGAAAACCGGCAGATCTGACCGGATGACGAATACAGGAGGAAACCTGATATGACAGGGCAGACGCTGGCCTTCGCGCTGATTACATTCTTGCACGATCTGTTTACCGCCGTGTGGATCGGCGGCCTGGTCGTGATTGGGATCACCGTTTTGCCTGCCGCTCAGGCATTGTTCGGGCGAGGCCCGGAGACCAGGAAGCTGATGGCCTCCATCCAGCACCGGCAGAGCACGCTGGTCTATGTAAGCATTGCCGGCCTGCTGCTCACCGGGTTGTTGCAGGCCCGCCAGAACCCCGCTTTTGAGGGCCTGTTCAGCTTTGCGAATCCGTACTCGACGGCAATGGGAGTCAAGCACCTGCTGGTGATCGCGATGATTGCGGTTGCGCTCTATCGCAGCCTGGTTCCTGGCCGGAGGCAAGGGCCACCGACACCCGCCCAGGAACGGCTCAACGCCCGGCTCTTGCTTGTGAATATCGGGCTTGGGGTCGCGGTTCTGCTGGCCAGCGGGTTCGTTGCGGCGCTTGGCGTGGCATAGGCATGGGGTTGAGTCAATACGTTACAGGGAAGTGTAAGCACACTGAGGAGTGGAAGATGACATGGACAATCAGAATCGCCCTTGCGGTTGGCATACTCACGGCCTTGCTTGGCGGTGCTGTGGTTGGAATAGCTGGGGTAAACGCCCAGGAGGAGGCCACGGCGTACCGCTGGGATATCTTCAAGTTCGCCACCCGCGACCCCTATTCGTTTGGCGAGGGTGGGATAGCCTACGCCTTTGCTCAGGATGGCACGGTGATCACGCTGACCGGATCCGGGACTTTCCAGCTTGACGACCCGGCGGCAGTCACGGGTGGTGGCACCTGGATCACTTTCCCGGAGCATGGCTTGCGTCCGACCGGGGAAGGCACATACACCGTCACCGAGTTGATCAGCTTTGTGGAAGCGCCCGGGACGATCCCCCCGGTGATCACGGATGTGATCGGTGAGCGGACGGATGCGCGCGGCGGGCTGGCCGTGCTGCGCGTCGCCTTTGCTGATGCTGAAGGCAATCCTGCCGGAGAGGGCCTGCTCACGCTCAGCAGCCGTTTGCCGTTTGAGTCACCCGCGGTGATGTTCGATGGCATGACTGTAACCAGGGGATATGTTGCGTACTGGGATCGCCATGAACCAGTGCGTGATGTGGATGCGAACCGCGTAGTCTTTCACCAGCTTGGCGAGAGCGGGGGGTAGCTGCGGGGGCGCCAGTGGCTTCCCGGGGCTTACCTTTCACGCGCTGACCGCACCGGGCCAGACCAGTCGCACTAAGGTCTGCGATAGGGCAGCGCTTCCACCGTATCCGCCACTGCGAAGTCAAGCGCGGTGAGCGCATTCCCGGCGCTGTGCGTGGTGAGGCTGACCGTAACCTGTTTCCAGCCGATGCACAGGCTGTCCGGGTGGTGATCAAACCCTTCGCAGATAGTGCCAATTGCCGCGGCAAATGCCAGGCCAGCGGGGTAGCTGGCCATGGCATACGTCTTGCGGATGATGCCTCCGGCGCGTTCCCAGCCGGGGAGGCGTTCCAGACGGCTGGCGATCTCGGCTTCACTGAGCGGGACAGAAACGGGATTCATGAGGTTACTCCTGATGGCAAGTCTCTAATCAGGTATAGTGTATCGTAAATTGCGCGCAATCCAGAGGAACGGGTTTCACGCCTCAATAAGAAGCCTCCAGAGCGCTGTGGTTCTCCCCAAAGAACAGGGCGCCAGACTCACAGGGCCACGCCACAATCACATGTCAAATAGAAACATAAACAACAATTAGACAAATCCTCTCCTAATCATCCTCTCAGCGCAATCTCATGCAAAGCCGTTGTCGGTCGTGTATAGTTTTAGTTGTTCAATAACTGAACATAAATCGGACAGATTGTTACAGGAGAGTGAGTCAAAATGCGTAA
>CAZGYW010000126.1:0-7174 GCA_964530495.1 uncultured Anaerolineae bacterium | reverse complement strand
CATGACCCCTCCAGGACAGCGCATCCGCTGGATACTGACCGGAGCCGTGCTGGCCACGGCGCTCATCGCAGGCTCTGGCGCCCTGCTGCCCGGCGTAAGCCTCGCCCCGGCGGACGCCCAGAGCAGCGTCACCCTGACCGAGCTGGAAACCCGCTTCATTGATCTCTACAACCAGGTCAGCCCCTCGGTTGTCAGCATCCAGGTCATCGAGCAGAGCGGCTTCGGCCAGGGATCGGGCTTCGTCATTGATACGGATGGACACATCGTCACCAACAACCATGTGGCCGGCGCGGCGATGGACATCACCGTCGTTTTCGAGGACGGCACCGAAACCGAAGCTGAGCTGGTCGGCGCCGATGCAGACAGCGATCTGGCCGTGATCCGGGTTGATCCGGCCGACGTGCCCGCGCTCTACCCGCTGCCGCTGGGCGATTCCGGCGCGCTGCAGGTCGGGCAGATGGTCGTCGCCATCGGCAACCCGTTCGGGCTTTCCGGCACGATGACCACCGGCATCGTCTCCGCGCTGGGGCGCAGCCTGCCCGCCAACAGCACCACGATAGACGGCGGCAGCTTCACCACCCCGGACATCGTCCAGACGGACGCCGCCATCAATCCCGGCAACTCCGGCGGGCCGCTGCTCAACCTGGCCGGGGAGGTGGTGGGCGTCAACACTGCCATCCGTACGGAAAGCGGCAGCAACAGCGGGGTGGGCTTCGCCATCCCTTCGGCGATCGTCAGCCGGATCGTCCCGTCGCTGATTGCGGACGGGCGCTTTGAGCATCCCTGGCTGGGCATCTCCGGGCGCACGCTGGACGCGGTCACCGCCGACCTGATGGGGCTGGATCGCGATCAGGCCGGGGTGCTGGTAGCCACCATTTCTGACAGCAGCCCGGCGCGCCGGGCCGGCCTGCGGGGTAATAACCGCGAGATCGAGTACCAGGGCCAGCCACTGCCCATCGGCGGGGATGTGATCATCAGCGCGGATGGCCTGCCGCTGGATGGCTTTGACGACCTGGTGCACTTCCTCTCCGCAGAGACGGTCGTCGGCCAGACAATCACGCTCGAAGTGCTGCGCGATGGGAAGCTAATCGAGCTTCAGGTCACGCTGGCCGCCCGCCCCTCCACGCTGGACTGATCCAGCCCGGTTACAGGCATAGCGCGAGCCGTCCCGACCGGGGCGGCTCGTTCGTTTTTTTGCCCGGCCGCATCTCTTACGATCTTTCTATGCTGTTTTAAAGCCAATCTAATCTGGGCGGGCTATGCTCTCGATCGAAACGCCAACAAGAGTCCGCGCCAGGCCAGAGGGCAAGCGCGACCCCTCATGCTCGAATTGCCCTGCGGGGCAGTTCGCGGCCAAGAGACCCCTTCACCCTGTGTCTGGACCACGAACCGGGATAGTCGCCTGAATTTCCCGCAGGCTGTGCGCGGCTGAACAGATGCGCGAGCACTTGTGCAGGAGGTAGCACCTATGTCAACGATCAAACGTCTGGGCTGGGCCATCAGCGGCGCAGCCATCATCATCCTCGTTTTCGCCCTGGCCGGCGTCGTCACGTTCTCTCCGGCTTCAACAACGGTCAATGCGCAGGCCATCACGACCAGCCTGGAAGAGCAATTGATCGGCGTCTATGCCACCGCCAACCCCTCCGTGGTGAGCATCCAGGTTCGCCAGGCGGCAACAAGCACGATTGGCATCCCGCAGTTCGAGATGCCGGACATCCCCGACATGCCGGATTTTGAGTGGCCGGAGCTTCCGGAACAGGAAGGGGAGCAGCAGCAGTATGTCTACGGCCAGGGATCGGGCTTCGTGTATGACACGGCCGGGCATATCGTCACCAACTACCACGTTGTCGGCGATGCCGAACAGATCCAGGCGGTCTTTGCCGATGGCACGACGCTGGACGCCGAGCTGACCGGCAGCGACCCGGACAGCGACCTGGCCGTGATCAAGATCGACCCGGCGGACTTGCCGGAGGGCTTCGATCTGCAGGCCCTGCCGCTGGGCGATTCGGACGCGCTGCAGGTCGGGCAGATGGTCGTCGCCATCGGCAATCCCTACGGGCTGTCCGGCACGATGACCACCGGCATCGTCTCAGCGCTGGGCCGCAACCTGCCCTCGCAGGCGGCCACGATTGACGGCGGGCGCTTCAATATCACCGACATCATCCAGACGGACGCGGCGATCAACCCCGGCAATTCTGGCGGCCCGCTGCTCAGCCTGGCCGGGGAGGTGATCGGCGTCAACACCGCGATTGAGTCCAACACCAACCAGAACGCGGGCATCGGCTTCGCCGTGCCGGCCAACACGGTCGCCAGCGTCGTGCCCGTCCTGATTGAAAGCGGCACCTACCAGCACGCCTGGCTGGGCATCTCCGGGGGGACGGTCAACGCCGCGGTGCGGGAGGCGATGGGCCTGCCCGCCAGCCAGACCGGCGCCCTGGTGGTCTCCGTCAACGCCTCCAGCCCGGCGGCCCGCGCCGGACTGCTGGGCAGCAGCATCGAGGCCGAGGTGGAGGGCGGCACCCTCACGGTGGGCGGCGATATCATCATCCGGATCGATGACCGGCCGGTGGTGACCTTCGATGACCTGCTGGACTACATCACCAATGACGTGCAGGTCGGGCAGGAGGTCACGCTGCGCATCCTGCGCAACGGCACCGAGCGCGACGTGCCGGTCACGCTGGCCGCGCGGCCAACCGCAAGCAGCAAGTAGCCCGCACCTGAAACCGCCAACAGCCGCCCCTCCGGGGGCGGTTTTTGTTGGGTGGCACGTCCGGCGCGGATTGGCAGGTCCAATTCAAAACGGATACAACTAATCATGCGGATGACGACGGATCGCATCCGCTGGCATCGGCTGAATCCGTCCGATCCGTTCTAAATTGGAATCAGCATCAGCGCGTGACTCATGTTCTGCCGCGCTGACCTGCACAGAAAGGAACCGCCGCGATGCGCCTGGCCGACCTCAACTGGATGGACGTAGAACGCTACCTGGAGCACGACGACCGCATCATCCTGATCACCGGGGCGACGGAGCAGCACAGCTACCTGAGCCTGCTGACGGACATCCGCATCCCGGAGGCGCTGGCCACCGCCGCCGCAGAGCGCGAAGGCGTGCTGGTGGCGCCGCCCCTGAACTTCGGCTGCTCGGAATACTTCATGGAATACCCCGGCACGATCACGCTCAGCCCGGCTACGTTCGGCCTGGTGCTGACCGAGGTCGTGCAGAGCCTGGTGCAGCACGGCTTCCGGCGGCTGCTGGTGATGAACGGGCACGGCGGCAACGCCATGCCCGCCGCCCTGCAGGCGATGGCCGCGGCCCCGGACGGACCGCGCATCGCGTGGCATAGCTGGTGGCTGGGGGACGCGGTAGCGGCGCTGGCGGCGGAAACCGGCCTGCAGCCGGATCACGCCAACTGGCTGGAGAACTTCCCGTTCACGCGGGTGGCGGATGTGCCGGCCGGGGTCAAGACCATGCCGCCGGACTGGGACAGCGCGCACGTTACCCGCGCGGCGCTGGGCGATGGCAGCTTTGGCGGCCACTATCAGGCCCCGGACGAGGTTATGGCGCGCCTGTTTGACAGTCTGGTGGAAGAGACGGTCGGCCTGCTGCGCGCGCTGTAGGGTCGCCGGAATCACAGCGCGGGGCGTGTGTGCCCCGCGCCCGGCCTGCCCCCGGGGGCGATCAGAACCCTAACACCCGGTGACGGGCTGGAAATGCACGCGCAGCCGCAGCCGCCCCAGCCGGATCGTATCCCCATCCTGCAGCACGCGCATTTCGTGGGCGTGCAGGCGCTGCTCGTTGACGTACGTGTGGTTGACACTCCCCAGATCGGTGATGGTGACGGCGTGGTCCTGGTAGCGCAGGCGCGCATGCTGGCGGGACACACCCGCATCAACCGCCCCGAAGCGGGCCAGGTCGACATCCGGGATGAGCGCGGTCTGCGCGGCGCTGCGCCCGATCAGGATTTCCGGCCGGGCCTGCAGGCTGACCAGGATCGGATCGTCATGCCCGCACACACACAGCACCAGCGTTGCGGACGGGTCGAAATGAGTGGGATTGAGGGGTGACTGCGCGGCCTGGCGCTGGGGGGCGGCGCGGACCACATGGCCGCAGGCATAACACTGCGCGGCGCCAACCCGGTTGGCGCGCCCGCAGGCCGGGCAGTAGTACGTTTCCTCGCTCGGCAGCGACACATGCGGCTGCGGCTCCTGCACCGAAGGGTGCACCGGCATATTGACATCCAGCCGGGGCGCCGACCGCCCGTTGCTGCCCGGCGCCGGCGGTGTTTCGGGAAAGACCTGCGTGGCACCGAGGGACGCCGGCGTGCCGGAAGGTGCGGGAGACTCCGAGCGGGCCGCTTCCTGCTCCTCCAGCTCCCGCAGCCAGGCAAACTCGTCAGCGTCGCCGGCGCCGGGCGCCGGATAACGCAAACCTTCGCGGGCTTCCCAGCTACGCAGGAGCGCCACCAGTTGCTGGCGCGCGTCCTGCCGGAGCTGGATCAGGACCGGCTTGAGAAAATCAACCGCTTCGTGCTGGCTGTGACCGTCCCGGCGCTGCCGCACATATTCGCTGAATATCTCGGTAACGCCCGGGGCCTTGGGCCAGGTTGACCGCATACCCGCTACTCCTGCTACCAACGAGACTGAACCCGGATCGCGGTGAGCTTCTCCATTGTACATCAGAACTCATCTGAAGCTATAAAATTAATCAAAATAATGCCCGGCAGGCGCATCGCCTTAATGAATCGTTATTCTTTGCATACTACCGTACTTACAGACACGCCGGCAGGTGATCGACGCCGCAAATCCGCTATAATGGGCGTACTGTTTGGCACAACTCCGCACGAGAGAGGTGACGAGTGAATCCCCTGGAAATCACGCTCGAATACTGCGCGCTCTGAGGCTACACGCCCCGGGCCGTCAGTTTGACGGCAGAAATCCTGAGCATCCGCGAGCTGGAATTTCACATCACGGCGTGGAAGCTGATTCCCGGCAGCGGCGGGAAGTTTGAATTCTCGATCAACGGCGAAGTGTTGTTTTCCAAGAAGACACTGGGCCGGCATGCCAATCCCGGCGAGATTCAGAACTTGCTCAAGAAGCACATCGCCGCCCTGCAGAGCGGTGAATCCGGCCCGTCTGGCAGTTAACGCCCGGCGCCCATGCGGCGCAGCGAAAGCGAGCAGGGCATGATCGCATTCCTCAACCAGTACTCGTTCGTCCTCGGCAGCCTGGCGCTCGGCCTGGGGCTGGGCGTGGTCCTGTGGCGCTGGCGCCGCCCGCCCGCCCTGCTGCGCGTCCTGCTGGCAATCGTGTTCCTGGCGGGCGTGGCCCTGCTGGGCGCGAGCCGGCGCTACCCGGCCCCGGAGGTCACCACGCTGGCCGAAGCGGAGGCGATCCTCACCAACGAGGAACCAACCTTCGTCATGCTCTACTCCAACTACTGAATGGCCTGCATGGCATCCCTGCCCGCCGTGCGCGAGCTTTCCGCAGAACTGGCCGCAGTCAACATCGACTCGCTGCTGATTAACATCCACGATCCACTGGGCGCCGTGCTCACCGAGCGCTTCAACTTCGTCTTCTCGCCGACGTTCCTGGTCTTCACCCCGGAAGGCCGCGAGGTACTGCGCACCAACGCCGTGCCGCGCCTGGACGACATCCGGCTGGCTGTGGCATTTGGGTTGTAGCGGGTAGCGGTTAGCGGCTGGCGGTTAGCGACAGACGGCACAGCCGCGCGGGTTATGCGTCCGGCCAGTGGTCCGGTCAGGCCCGGTCCGTAGGGGCGAGACATGTCTCGCCCGGGGGTGCACCCCCGCCATCTGGACGCCTGCCTGCGGATTTCCCTACCCTTTACCACGCGCGGTCTGCCAGCCAGCAGGCGACTCAACAAACCGCCCACGGAGAGGGGATCCGTGGGCGGGTGGCTTCTTCCGTCAGATGTCCGGTGTGCGCCGGGCTTACGCCGCGGTTTCGGTTTCCGGCTGCTTGACCAGCTCCAGCTCGATCTCGATGGTGATGTCCTCACCGACCAGCATGCCGCCGGTCTCGAGGGCCACGTTCCAGGTCAGGCCCCAGTCCTTGCGGTTGATCGTCGTGCTGGCGTTGAACCCGGCGCTGATCGCGCCCCACGGGCTTTTGGCCTGGCCCAGGTAGACGACATCCAGCACAGCCGGCCGGGTGACGTCACGGATCGTCAGGTCGCCATGGAGCCGGGCGGTGTCGTCACCGGTGCGCTCGACGCGGGTGCTCCTGAAGGTCAGGTACGGGTACTCGGCGGCGTTGAAGAAGTCCGGGGACTTCAGGTGGTTGTCGCGGTCGGTGTTGCGGGTGTTGATGCTGGCCGCCTCGATCTGGACTTCAACCGTGGTGTTCTCCGGGGCGTTCTCATCCAGGTGGACGGTGCCGCTGAACCGGTCAAACTCGCCACGGACCTTGCTGATCATCATGTGGCGGGCGGAAAATTGAATGTGGGTGTGGGCGGTATCGATCTGCCAGGACATGAAGTGTTCTCCTCGTCGTCAGTTGGTCATTACGCTATCGAAACAGTAGTCGCTTGTATTTCGTAAGTTACTTTAGCAAAGCAACTTGTGATTGTCAAGGCGCTTTACCTGTGATAGCATAAGAATATGGATAGAAATGGTTGGAAAGCCCTTCTAGGGGCGACGCCAACCGGTGAGCGAGCAGTAAGGCAGACCACGATGCGCTACAGCACCCACATTTGCGGCCGCTACCAGCACGCGGCGGAAATCCTCGGCAAGCGCTGGACGACCCTGATCATCAAACTTCTGATGCCGGAGCCGCGCCGCTTTTCGGCGCTTGCGGCACAACTGGAGGTCGTGAGCGACCGGGTGATCTCCGAGCGCCTGAAAGAACTGGAGGCCGAAGGCATCGTGGAGCGCCACGTGTATCCGGAGACGCCGGTGCGCATCGAGTACGCCCTGACGCCGCGCGGCGCCGCGCTCGGCCCGGTCATCGCGGCGATTGAGCGGTGGGCTGATGCCTGGATGGATGTTCCCGAGGCGCTGGTGGACGTGGTGATCAGCGAGTAGCGCGATTAGCGGTCAACTTTCAGCTTTCGGGCCTGCGGCCCAGCCGCAAGCGGTCAGCCGTCAGCTAGAGGCTGTGCATTCGCGCGGGTGACGCGTCCATCCGGCGGTCCCGTTAGGCCCGAATTGTAGGG